>JACIWB010000005.1 GCA_014361245.1 Thermoplasmatales archaeon
AAAATCCTTGCATTTGTGATACCATTTTCTTACTGCTTCATATGAAAATATTTCAAAATCTCTCAGAATTTTGCTGGTTTTTCTGTAGGATAGTCCAGCAAAATATAGAAGAATAGTCAGTGCCTTTATTTTCCAATCTTTTCCTCAAACCATTTTCACTTTATATTTTTCTTAAGTTGACGGTGTCAATTTAAAAAAGGTAAAATTTTTAAATAGATAATATATTCCAACTCACGAATTTTAAAAGGGAGAACTTGAAGTATACAAGATTCGAAAAAGCAAGAATAATAGGAGCAAGGGCATTGCAGATAGCGATGGGCGCACCCCTACTTATAAAAATATCGGATGATGTTATAGACCCCCTCCAACTTGCTCTTATGGAATTTGAGAAAGGAGTTATTCCAATAACTGTAAGGAGAAAAGGAAAACTTATAAAAGGACCTGTAGTATAAGGTGATAGCATGGAAGAGAAAAAATTACTCATTCCAGAGGAAACATATATTTCATGTGGCGTGGAAATAGGCACCCAGCAAAAAACAGAGCATATGAGACCATTTATTGCAAGGGTAAGAAATGACGGTCTATATCTAATAGATATAGAGGAGACAGATAAAAGAATAAGATATGCCGCTAAATTGCTTGCAAGATATGACCCAAAGAAAGTTGCGGTCGTTGCTATAAGGGTATATGCACACAAACCAATAAAAATGCTTTCAGATATATGTGGTTTTGAGGCAATGCCCGGGAGATTTCCGCCAGGCACATTTACAAATCCGAATTCAGAAGATTATAAAGAAGTGGATATACTTCTTTTGAATGATCCAATAGGAGATAAGCAGGCAATGAATGAAGCAATAAAGGTTGGATTACCAATCGTAGCACTTTGTGATACCAACAATGAAACAAGTTTTGTTGATCTTGTTATCCCCGTGAATAATAAAGGAAGAAAATCTCTTGCATTAACCTACTGGCTACTTACAAGGGAAATATTGAAGGCAAGAGGGGATATAAAGAGCGATAATGAATTCCAATACAGGATAGAGGATTTCGAAGCTGAACTATAATTATTCACCTAGCATAATTTCTTCATATTCTTTTAAATATTTTATTGATCTTTTAACATCAACAAATAATCTCTCCGCCTCTTTTATATCTTCAATACATATTCTATCTCTCTTTTTGTTGCTTGCGATATATGAAGAAGGGGTTATGAGTTGCAGTGCATAGCGAAGCGATGCTCTGCTTCCTGTTTCGGTCAGATATTCAAGGGCTTCCTTTTCAATATTTACCTTCTCCTCTTCAATTCTTATTTCCAGTATTTTTTTAATTTCTTCCCTGCTATAATTTTTTGTCGTTATTATAAGCAATCTATCTATTAAATCAACAGGAATTCCATGAGGGGATTTTAAGTCAGTTCCTCTTATTCTTGAAATTCCTCTATTGGATGCAAGAATTATTATAGGGGCAAGCTCCGATTCCATTGCTCTGTTTAAAAATGCAAATGTCTCTATATCAAGCATATGGACCTCATCTATAAAAAGCACGCCAGGAATTATTTCAGCTTTTCCTGAATCAACCCATTCCTTAACTGTCTCATCCACTTCCTGCCTTGTTTCATTTGTTATTTCTTCCTTTCCACCAAAAAACAGGGAAAAGAAGCCTCTTCTGGTGGATGCAACATCCAAATCATATAAAGATACAACATAAACAAATTCCTTTTCCTTTGCTATGCTTCCCTCTGGAATTTCAACAGCTTCCTTTAATGATAAGTCAACATCTTCCTTTTTTGTTTTACCTATTTTTACAATTCTCCCGCTATCAGCATCAATCTGAATAATGTCCCCTGTCTCCACTCCCTGCTGTATAAGATTATTTGCAAATAGCTCATCTACTTTAAACTGCTTTTCCTCATCTTTGGTTCGAAGCTTTATTATCGCTGATTTTGGAATCTGCTGGTAAGGATTATAAGGATGCTGGACTTTTTGAATATCAATAAATGTTACCTCTCCTTCATATATCTTTCTCATTTCATGAACTCTCACACCTATTGCTTTCCTCATTGCCTGCATCAAAAACTCCGTCTTTTTCATTTCCAGTGAATATATCTCAGAACCAGAAATCGAGACAAAAGGCACATCCTTTCCAAGTTCTTTTGCAATCCCAAGAGCAATCGCCGTCTTGCCTGTGCCAGGCGGACCCGCAAGCAGCACAGCCCTTCCAGCAAATTTTCCATTTTTTACCATTTCGACAATTATACCAGCTGCCTCTCTTGCCTCCTTTTGTCCGACAAGTCCGTCCGCTCCATCCACTGCCTTCATGTTTTCGAGACCAAGCCCTTTTACATGCGAATGAGTGCCTATTCTCTCAAATATTCTCTCCTCCATGCTTGTTTAATCCAAAAAATTTTTAAAATTTTCTGTTACTCTTTTTATACTCTTCATCCTCTTTGTCTGTGGTTCGCTAATTTTTTTACAAGCAAACTTTTATAAATAGTTTTGTTTATCATCATGGCAAATTTCCCTGAAGCAGAAGCAAGATTGCTTAACAAGCTCGTATGTATGAAATGCAATGCAAAAAATCCTTTAAAGGCGGAGAGATGCAGGAAATGTGGTTCAACCAGACTCAGGCTAAAATCAAAGGAGAGGGGTAAAGGAGCAGCCGGCGGCAAGGCATAGAAACAAATTTAATATATTTCTTTTTTATCCTTATGGAAGTTTTGTTTCCTTATGGGAAGGGTAAGCTTGGAATTGATATTCCAGATAAAAATATTATTAAGGTTGTTGAGGCAAGAGAAATAAGAGCAGAAAATGAAGGCGAGATAATAGAAAAAGGGCTGGATTTTGAAACTCTTAAGAAATTCACGGGTAAAATAGCGATTGTTGTTGATGACAAAACTCGCCCCTGTCCCACAAAAAAAATTCTTCCGTATTTGCTGGATGAAATTAAAGGAGAAATAAAGATAATTTTTGCGACAGGAACGCATGAAGCGGTTAATGAAAAGGAAGCATATGAACTGCTTGGAGATATAGCAAATAATTATGAATGGGTAAGCCACAGCCAGAATGCTGATTTTGTTGATGTTGGGGAGACAAAATTTGGGACTCCATTGCTTCTAAATAAGGACTTTATGAAAGCTGATGTTAAAATTTTACTCGGGGATATAGAATACCATTACTTTGCTGGATATGGAGGGGGAAGAAAAAGTGTTTTGCCAGGTGTGGCTTCTGAGAAAACAATTGAAATAAATCATAAGAGGATGTTTCATGAAAATTCAAGATTTGGTATGCTGGATGGAAATCCTGTTAGCGATGATATGGAAAATGCAGCAGATATTGCGGGAGTAGATTTCTGCTTCAATGTAGTTATGAACAGCAGGCATGAAATAGTTGGGGCATTTTCTGGGGAGCATAAAAAAGTTTTAAGGGAAGGAGCAAAGATGGTTGATAAAATGTATAAAGTGGAAGTTGATGGCAAAGCTGATGCCGCAATAATTGCAGCTGATGGGCATCCGCATGATATAAATCTTTATCAGGCAATGAAAGCGATTCAAACCGTTGTTGATGTTGTAAAGGAAGGGGGAAGCATATTTTTAATAGCTGAATGTAGCGAGGGGCATGGAAGCAAGAAGTTTTATGATGAAATCGGAAAATATAAAAATAGCAATGAAGTAAAGGAAGATTTGCTTAAAAAATTCATTATGGGAAAGCACAAGGTTTATTACATGCTTAAAGCATGCGAAAAATTCAAAATTTATATGGTAACAAAAATGAGCGAGGAAATGGTATCTCATTTCAGGATGAAAAAAATAGAAGAAAATGAAATCATGGAAAATATATATAAAAATCATGGTAAGGATGCAAAAATTCTTGTTTCACCACATGCTTCAACAACTCTTGCAACTCTAAAGCAAAATAATTAAATTTTAATTTTTATTCAATTTTATGATTGAAATAGAAATAGAGAAGCCACCCGAGATAAATTTTATTTTGGGGCAAACACACTTTATAAAGAGTGTAGAAGATTTATATGAAGCAATGATGCATGTTCCAAATGCAAAATTTGGAATAGCATTTTGCGAAGCCTCTGGAAAATGTCTTATAAGATATGATGGAAATGATGAAGAAATGATAAATCTTGCAGTAAAAAATGCAGAGAAAATTTCAGCGGGACATACTTTCATAATTTTCATGAAAAACTGCTATCCAATAAATGTGCTAAATTCAATAAAAAATATTCCAGAAGTATGCAGGATATACTGTGCAACAGCAAATCCAACAAAAATTTTAATTCATGAAACAGAAATTGAAGGCGAAAAAGGAAGGGCAATAATTGGAGTTGTTGATGGATTTAAGAGCAAGGGAGTGGAGAAGGAGAATGATAAAAAGGAAAGAATTGAACTTTTAAGGAAGATAGGGTATAAGAAATGATTTCTTTTCCTGTATAAATTTTTCAACCATTTTAGCAAATTCCTTGAAAGGAGTTGTCCTTCCAAATATTATCTTTGCTCCTACTCTCTTGAGCTCTTCAGCCCATTTTGTCCCAAACCATGCAGTATAGCCCCATATAACTGCTTCTGGATCAATTTCAAGAATTTTTTCAGTTGCCCTTATTCCTTCCATTTTAATCTTATCAATCTTTGTATCATCTTTCCCAGAAAGGTTTAAGTCCATTATAACAAGAGAAGGTTTCTCTCCTTTTAGGAACAACTCTTTATACAACTTTATTCCTTCTGTTGCAGAAAATGCACTTATAATTTCAACATCTCTTATTCTGCTTAAATAACTTTTAAGTATTTCATGTATATCTGGCTCATCATCCACAATAAGTATTTTATTCAACTATCTCACCTCTCTGTGTTACATTTTTAATAACCTTTTCTATTCTTTCAAGAGCTTTAATCGCCTTCTCTATCTTATCTTTTCCATCTTCCTCTTTTGCAAGCTCTAAATATCCTTTTGCTATAACAAGCGGATTGAAGAAATAGTGCGCCGCCCTGGCTTTAAAATCCATTTCCCTTTCAAGCGCCTCCTTAACTCTTTCAATTGCTTTCACTTTCGCTATGCCCCCCGCCAGCTCCTCGCTCACTGCTTCAAGCAATCTTATTTTGTTTTCCGTCAGTGGCTTCTCTTGTGTTCCCATCACCTGAATTATGCCATGAATTTCATTTTTTGTTTTCAAGGGCAAGGTTAGCAGTTCTTTCATTTTATATTTTTTGTATAAATTTAGGTTGTAGGAAAGTGGCTTATAATTTTGGAGATTTTTTATATATCTTTTTTTCATTGTTAGAAATGATTTCACTGCTTCCCTTTTCTTATCATTCAGACTATACTCAACTATATTTCTTTCCAAAAATTCTTCTGGATAATTAAGATATGCAATTGGTATCAATGAATTTCTTTCTTTTTCATAAATAAATATGTTTCCATATTCAATATCAATTATATCAAGCAAGTTTTTAAGGAAGTTTTTGCATAAATCCTCCAACCTGTCGCTTTCATTAACACATTTTCCTATATAATAGTGCAAATCAGATAGCTTTTTTATTTCCTCCTCCGCCTCTCTTTTTTCGCTTACATCTCTCAATATACCCATAACTTTTACTTCTTCTCCAGCTCCTATTTCAACTGTTGTTGTTTCTACAATCCTCACTTTATTATCCTTTCTAACAATTCTGAATTCATATCTGCTCGGTATCTTCTTTCCTCTTATTCTTGCCATTTCTCTTTCCTTAATCAATTTTTTATCTTCTTCATATATAAGCTTCCAGAAACTGAAATCCTTGCTCAGCAATTCTTCCTTGCTATAGCCAGTTAATTTTTCAAAAGCGGGATTAACATATTGAAATCCAGATGGAGTTATAATATAAATTGCATCGCTTGCACTTTCAACAACACTGCGATACTTCTTTTCACTTTCTTCAAGAGCAATCAATGTTTTTATTTCTTCTGTCAAATCTCTTACAACCCCAAGCACAGCATATTTTCCTTCATAAGTAATTACATTTACACGAAATTCACATTCCCTTACATCTCCATTCTTTGTTAAAACTTTTGCTGAATAAAAGTTAGGGACTTCCTCACCTTTAGCCCTCTTTATTCCATATTCCCTTACCCTTTCTCTATCATCGGGATGAATTAACTGATATATGTCATCTATGCTCAGCAATTCTTCCTTGGTATAGCCAGTAAGCTGGCAAACTCTATCATTTACAAATAAAAATTTATTTCCAGCATAAATATAAATTGCATCGCTGCTATTTTCAACAATTGTGCGATATTTTCTTTCACTTTCAATAAGTGCCTTATTCATTTCCTTTATTTTTGTTATTTCCTTGGCAATGTGAATAATCTTATCAACTTTTCCTTCTCTCATAACCGGAGAAACTGTAACTATGAACTCACCTTGGACAGCACTCATCTCCATTGATTTTATTTCTGGCTTTGATGATATAAGCAAATCTACCATCGGACATTTTTCAGCTGGCTTCCTGCTGGAGTGGAAAATTTCATAACATTTTTTGCCAATAATTTCCTCTTTTCTCTTATTTAAAAGATTTAGGGCAGAAATATTTGCATCAAGAATTGTATGGTCGGGAGCAAGTATAAGGGAGGGGTCTGTTATTGAATTGAAAATTTTTTCCCATTCTTCCTTTGCATCCGTCAATGCCTTCTCTTTCTCCATCAACTCCGTTATATCTTCTGCAATTCCTTCATAATAAATAGTTTTTCCTTCCTTATCTCTCACCGCAATGGCACTTTCTCTAACCCAAACAATTTTTCCGTCTCTCCTCTTCCATGCAGATATTCCTCTAAAATATCCATCTTTTTCTATCTGCTCTATAAATTTTTTCCTTTCATAACCCGGCTCATAATGTCTCTCATTTTTTAAATCTCTTTTCATCAATTCTTCCACGCTTTCATAACCAAGCATTTTTGCAAGGAAAGGATTTGCAATCAATATTTTTCCATCAGGAGTTGTTCTGTATATGCCAACGCTTGCATTTTCAAAAATTTTCCTGAATTTTTCCTCACTTTCTTTAAGAGCAATCTTTGCCCTCGTCTCCTCAGTTATATCTATCTGGAAGCCCCAAGCCCCGTAAATTTTTCCGTCCTTAACAATTCCAATTAAGGAATTTGAAAAGTATCTTTCCTCTCCCTCTTTGTTTATTTCATGGGAAATCCCTCCATATATTTTGAAACCATTTCTTATTGCCTGCCTTAAATACTCTCTATTCTCCTCACTGGCGGGCATGAATTCTGAAACCATTGCTCCAATAATCTCCTCCTTCCTTGCCCCAAGCATTCTTGCATATGCATCATTGCATTCAACGCATCTTGCTTTAAATGCTTCCTCTATTATTTCTTCTTCAGGTAAGGAAATATCCAATGGCTTTTCAAGCATGTAACAAAATACCCCAATTTCTGCATTGTTTAAAAAATAAGAAAATCTTTCCTCCTTCTCCCTTAATCTCTCCTCCATCTCCTTCTTTTCAGTTATATCTCTTATAATTCCTTCGTATCCTATCAATTTTCCCTTTTCATCCCTTACTTCGTGACTTGTTTCAAGAACAATCAATTTTTTTCCGTCCTTCCTTTTTATCTCAACTTCATAATCTTTAATATATCCTTTTTTAGCAACTTCTTCCATAATTTTCTCTCTCTCGCCCGGATTATAGTAAAAATCCTTTGCAATATCTATCTTAGAAAGCTCTTCCTTGCTTTCATAGCCGAGCAATTTTAAAGCAGCCTCATTTGCATCAATAAATTTCCCTTCAACTGTACTTGCAAGTATTGCATCCTTTGTTCTTTCAAACAAACGCTTGTATTTCTCTTCCGCCCTCCTTGTTTTTGTTATATCTGTTATTATTCCGAGAAGAGCTGGCTTTTTTTCATATTCTATAATTCCTCCCGTTCCAACAGCCCAATATGTTTTTCCATCCTTAGCAACATATCTGAATTCCGGCACGCTTATCGCTTTTCCTTCAATTATATCTTTTATTGCATCCTCGACTTTTTTTCTGTCTTCTTCATGAACAACAGATAAATAACCAATCCTATTTAATTCATCTATATCATATCCAACAGCCTCTATAAAAGCTCGATTTGCAAATTTTATCTCTCCATCCTGCAAAATAAATATTCCACTGCTGGATTTTTCAGCAATTGTTTTATAAATCTCTTCTTTCTCTTTTAATCTTTCCTCCGCCCTCTTTCTTTCAAAAGATTCCATCAAATTAACTACAAATTCAGCTACTGAAACAATAAAATTTTTTTCCTCAATACTCCATTCTCTAAAAGAATTATGCTCATGGCATATAACTCCAATAAGTTTTCCATTCTTTCTTAAAGCAATGTCCATCATTGATACAATTCCAAATTCTTTCAAATATTCAGCATATTCACTTGTTCTTTCATCCTTCATTGCATCGCTTGCATCTATCAATATGCTCTTTTCAAATGCTTCAAAATATCTTGGATAATTCTCAGCTTTTAGCACAATTCCTCTTTCATGAGAATTTTTACTCAGAGTATATAAGTCATAGCAGACAAGCTCCTTTTTATTTTCATCATAAAACCATAAACTAACTCTCTCCACACCAAGCGTTTTTGAAACAATTTCATTTATTCTTTTTACAGCAGAATCAAAATCTGGAAAAGGAGTTTTAAGCAAATCAAGAAGCACTTTCTTGTATTCAATATCTTTCCTTATCCTGCTCACTCTTTCCATGGCAATTTTTATCGAAAAGGGCAACCTTCTCAAGCTATCCTTAATTACATAGTCATCTAGCCCGTGCTTCATTGCCTCAATTACAACATCCTCGAAAATGCCTGAAAGAACCATTATTACAGGAACAAATTCCTTTCTCTTTTTAACTTCCCTTAAAACTCTTATTCCACTTCCCCATGGAATTTCATAATCAGTTATTACTACATCATATTCCCTATCAACAATTTCATAAAATTTTCTCTCGCTATATACCTCAAAAAATTCATCATTTGGAAAATAATTTTTAAGATAATCAACTATTTTTTTCATCTCCTCCCCGCTGGCAACAACAATAAATCTCATTAAAATAAAAACTTTTTATATATTTAAATATAGCTTTTTTCCGATTTTCGCAAAGAAAATCCTTATATATAAAATTATTTTTATAGGTGATGAAATTAAGTATAATTTTGGTATTTATATGTGCTTTTTTAGTTATACCATTTGCAAGAGCAATAGATACAGATAAGGATGGAATAAGTGACGAGGATGAATTATCCTATGCAAAAGAATTTGCTCCAATACTTTATTTTGAGAAAGGTGAAGAAGTTTATCCAGTTGCTGTTGAATACCACATAAAAAACTCGAATTTGAATAAAAGCGTTGATGGAGAAAATATTTTAGTTGATTCAA
The DNA here is from genome assembly GCA_014361245.1 of Thermoplasmatales archaeon. Lineage (NCBI taxonomy): Archaea > Methanobacteriati > Thermoplasmatota > Thermoplasmata > Thermoplasmatales > Thermoplasmatales archaeon. The sequence continues at coordinate 9,400 of JACIWB010000005.1, forward strand.
ATCCTTCAGCTGAAAATCTTTCAAAATATAAAAATCCAGATGAAAACTATTATCTTGACAACAGAAAAGGAAGCATAGATGATAACGGAATAATAGAGGATTACATAAATGAAATGGAAGAGCTCGGCTACGCTGTTTATGCGAGAGTTACTCCTTCTGGAAGCAACATAGTAATACAATACTGGTTCTTCTATGCCTTCAATAAAGGTCCTCTCAACATACATGAAGGCGACTGGGAAATGGTTCAATTAATAATTGACCCCTCGTCTCAGCCAACCTACGCAATGTACAGCCAGCACAACGGCGGGCAGAAGGCGGAATGGAAAGATGTTGAAAAAGATGGAAATCACATTAAAGTATATGTTGCAAGAGGAAGCCATGCAAATTATTTCATGTATTATCAGGGTAAAACGGGGCTTGCAAATGATGCAGTGGGCAAGAATGGAAAAATAATTTATCCAGATGATTATAATTTGGTGATATTATGGGAGAAAGGAAATCATATAAGCCAGCAAAACTGGATTGATTTTGCTGGAAGATGGGGAGAATTTGGAAGTGCAGAAGATGAATTGAGGGGAAAGAGAGGTCCATATGGTCCAGCTTATAGAGAAAATGGAGAAATGTGGAATAAACCAGTTGAATGGGGAGAAAGTTTATCATCTCTCAGTCCTTTAATGCTAAAACTTGACTGGTTTTTCTATAACTTTGTTCTTATATTCATGTTGCTAACAGTTTTATCCCTATTAATTATTTTATTCTCCATTTATCGCAGATATAAAAAGACCGGAAAGAAATCATTATTCTTCCTTTCCATAGATGGTATGAATGCAAAAAGTATTGGAAATATTCTCTGTATATTGGGAATAGTTATTGCTTTTCTCTCTCTTTTATTCCCATGGTATAGTGTTTTTGTAGATATTCAAGCTGGTTCATATAAAACCCCTGGTATGGTAAAAATAATCTCAATAGATGGAATGGAAGGAATAAAGTTAAACCTGATGGAGAAAAATAGTGGCTTAGTTCAATTCTTTTCATTTCCAATACCATTTTCATATGTAATTGGAATAGGATTGTTCCTTTTCATCCTTGGCTTTATTGGAATAATTGAAAGCAGAAAAGCTGGTAGAAAATATATTTCGAGAGGGATAAAGTTAATGGTTCCTTTTATTCTAATAATAGCTGTTGCAATTTTAATTTCAAGAATTCCTTCAATGCAGAGCATTCCCTATCAGGACGATATAAAAGAAATTATGGAGAAAATATCATCCTCGCCATTAAAAGGAGATGAAAATCTTTTACTTCCAAATTATGGAAGTTTGCATCTTAAATGGGGAATTGATATTGGGGCAATAATGCTTCTCATTTCTGGAATTATTCTTATTATTGCTGGAATTATTGAAATAAAAGCAAAAGAGGAAGTCAAATAATCTTCTTTATTTCCTCAAAAAGCTCATCCACGCTTTCAAAATTTTTTATTCCAACATCCCAGCTTTTAAGCCCATAAACTGGCTTTCCATGTTGCAAAGCCAATGCAATTTCTGAAAGAGTTCCATATTTTCCATCTATTGCTATAACAATGTCCCCGTTCATTACCACAAGAACATTTCTTGCATATCCCATTCCAGTTAATATAACATAGTCAAGATATTTATTCCCATCACTTCTATCGTTTCCAGGAAGAATTCCTATTGTAATCCCTCCTTTTTCCTTTGCTCCCTTGCAAACTGCCTCCATTACTCCCCCTCGCCCGCCAGTAATAAGCACCGCTCCCATTTCCGCTATCCTGCGCCCTACTTCAACAGCCATCTCATATATTTCTTCGCTACAATTCTCTCCTCCTACAACACTCACATACATGTGGATAAAAAAATTTATGGAGATAAACTTTACTCGCAAGATTAATATATCCACCACTATTACCCCTTCATGTATGAAATTCGCTTCCATGGAAGAGGTGGGCAGGGCGCCAGGATGGCCGCAGAAGCTTTTGCCCTTGCTGCCTTTTTAGAAGGAGATTATGCAGTTAGCTTCCCCTTTTTCGGAGCAGAGCGAAGGGGGGCGCCGGTGAGGGCATTTACAAGGGTTGATGATAAGAAAATAAGGATAAAGACGCAGGTTTATGAGCCAGATTATGTGGTAGTTTTGGATGAGACGCTTGTCGAAACGGAAGATGTTCTTGAAGGGCTTAAAGAGGATGGAATTGTTATAATAAACACTGCAAGGAAGCCAGAAGAAGTTAAGCTTTCAAGGGAAGTAAGATGTGCGACTGTTGATGCAACAAGCATTGCTCTTGAAATCCTTGGAAGGCCAATAACAAATACTGCTATTCTTGGAGCTATAGCAAAGGCAACTGGTAGGGTTAGTATAGATGCAATAGAAAAGGCAATAATAGAAAAGTTTGGTGGAAAGTTGGGACAGGAAGCTGGGAAAAAGAATGCAAATGCAGCAAGAGTTGCTTATGAGAAAACTCTTGTTGGCTTATCTCAATCAGGCAAAGAATTTATACCTCGCAAAAAATGGTTGCCAGGCGTTGATGAAATGCCGATTGGAGGAGCAACTTCTTCGCTAACCACACCAGCTGGCAGGGTTGGAATTGGCTCATTTTTGGAAAACAAGACGGGCGACTGGCGAACCTTCTTGCCAGTGATAGATGAAGAAAAATGCATTGGATGTCAGTTCTGCTGGTTTTATTGTCCAGAGGGATGCATCTCAATGAAGGATGGAAAGGCAAAAGTTGATTATGATTATTGCAAAGGTTGCGGGATATGTGCAAATGAATGCCCCGCAAAAGCAATTTCGATGCAGAGAGAGGTGAGAACATGATTAAAAAGCTTGAGAGGAAAAAAATGGTTGTAACCGGTGACTATGCAAGCGCTTATGGGGCTTTGCTTTGCGATGTTGATGTTGTAGCAGCATATCCTATAACACCTCAAACTCTTATAGTTGAGGAATTCTCGAATTTTGTTAACGATGGAATAACTGATGCAGAGCTGATTATGGTTGAATCAGAGCATTCAGCAATGAGTGCATGCATTGCGGCTCAGGCATGTGGAGTAAGAACCTTTACCGCTACTTCTTCGCAGGGGCTTGCATTAATGCATGAAATGCTTTTTATTGCCTCCGCTTTAAGGCTCCCGATTGTAATGCCAGTTGTTAATCGTACCCTTGCTGCCCCCATCGGAATATGGTGCGAGCACAATGACAGCATGCCGGAGCGCGATGCAGGCTGGCTCCAGATGAGCTGCGAGGATAACCAAGAAGTTCTTGATATGATAATAATGGCTTATAAAATAGGGGAAAGAAAGGATGTTTTATTGCCAGTGATGCCATGCCTTGATGCCTTTATATTAAGTCATACTGTTGAGCCAGTTGATGCTCCATCAAGCGATGAGGTTGCTGAATTCCTTCCAAAATATAATCCATATGCAGAACTTGACCCAGAAAAGCCGATGGCAATAGGAACATTTACTCCGCCAGAATACATACAGGAGTTAAGATATCAGCAGCATGTTGCAATGGAAAGGGCAAAAAAGGCAATAAAAGAAGTTACAGAAGAATTTTATAAAAAATTTGGCAGGAATTACTATGGCCTTGTTGAAGAATATAGATGCGATGATGCAGACTATATCCTAGTTACAAATGGAACCGTAACAGGCACAGCCCGTGAAGTTGTTGATGAATTGCGAAATAAGGGAAAGAAAGTAGGGCTTTTAAAGTTGCGCTTCTACCGCCCGTTTCCAGCTGAAGAACTTCGCAAAGTTGCTGAAAATGCTGAAGCAATTGGAATATATGATAGAGCAATTTCCTATGGTGTTGGAGGTCCTCTTTTCATCGAGGCAAGAAATGCTCTCTATGGCTATACATTGCCAGTTTATAACTTCCTTGCTGGTTTGGGAGGGAGGGATGTAACAAAGAAGGATGTTGAGAAAATGTTTGAAATAATGATGGAAAAAAGGAAAGGAGAAATATATTGGCTTAATACAAGAGGGGTGAAAATATGAATATTAAAGATCTGCCAGAAGAAAGCTTATTTACGCCAGGCCACACTGCTTGCGCTGGCTGCGCCGCTCCTGCAATAGTAAGGAATATGATGAAGATATTTGGGAAGGATACAATTGTTTATACTCCAGCAAATTGTCTGCTTGTTTTCAGTGGGACATATCCTCATTTAGCATGGAAGGTGCCATATTTGCATGAGGCATTTGAAAATACAGCTGCATGCCTCTCTGGAATTGCAAGAGCATACAAGAAGAAAGGGAAGAAGGTGATTGCTGTTGGATTTGCAGGAGATGGAGGAACTTACGATATTGGAATACAGGCTTTATCTGGAGCTGCTGAAAGGAATGAGGATGTTATATATGTTTGCTATGACAATGAGGCATATATGAATACGGGCATACAGCGAAGTGGAGCAACTCCTTACGGAGCAGATACTACAACAACTCCTGCTGGAAGAAAAATTCTTGGAAAGTTAGAGCATAAGAAGGATATGGCGGAAATAATGAGAGCTCATGAAGTGCCATATGTTGCAACAATGAGCATTTCTCATCAGAAGGATTTCATTGAAAAAACAAAGAAAGCAAAAGAAATAAGTGGCTTCCGCTACCTTCATGTTCTTTCACCATGCCCAACTGGATGGAGGTTTGATCCTTCAAAAAGCATAGAAATGGCAAGGAAAGCGGTTGAAAGCGGGATGTGGACACTATATGAAGCGGAATATGGTGAGATAACAAACATCTACAAGCCGAAGAAAAAAATACCAGTTGAGGAATACATAAAGGGGCAGGGGCGCTTCCGCCACCTCACGCCCGAAATGATCAAGGCGCTTCAGGATTGGGTTGATAGGAAATGGAAAAAACTTTATGGCGAGTTACCGCAATAGCAGCGTTTTGCGTTTTAATTTTTCCAAACCTTTCTTTTTCCAATGAGAGCAATAAAGTTGAGGAAGTTATATATCTTTTGAATGAAGAAATGCTTCGCAACTATACTGAGGCAATAATTTCATTTGGGGCAAGGGTTACTGGAAGCGATGCTTGTAATAAATGTGCTGAATATATCTATGAAAAATTCTCCTCTTTTGGACTGAATGCAACAATCTATAACTGGACTGATTTTTCTGGTTTCAGAAATTATGAGGGAATGAATGTTGAAGGAACTTTGCCTGGAGATGAAAAAGTAATCATTTTCAATGCACATTTTGATAGCGTTGAAAATACTATCGGAGCGGATGATAATGCTGCTGGAGTGGCTGCATTGCTTGCTATTGCTGAAGTTATAAGCAAATTCGAATTTAATCATACAATAAAGTTTGTTGCCTTCTCTGGAGAGGAGCAGGGCTTGCTAGGAAGCAATGAATATGCAAGAAATGCATATGAAAGAGATGATTTTATAATTGTTGAAATGAATGCAGATATGATTGCCCATGCAGATGGAGAAAATGGTTCAAAATTCAGAATTTATGCAACTGAAGATGCTGACTGGATAACTGGAAAAATAAAGGAAATAAATGCAAATTATCTGAATTTTCAGCTTATAACTGGAAACATAAGCAGGAAATTTGGAGGAAGCGATTATCATTCATTTGCAAAATATGGGTTTGAGGCAATTGCATTTTTTGAATATGAATGGAATCCTTACATGCATCAACCAGAAGATAACTTAAGCAATGTCAATTTCACCTATTTATTAAAAACATCCCGCCTGATAGCGGCCACGCTCGCATGGCTTGCGGATGCTGAAATTGAAAAACCCTATTTCTCAATTTTATCTCCTCAAAGAGGGAAAATTTATTTTAATGAAAAAGAGGTATATGAACTTAAAAATGAAAAAATTTTTGCTTTTGGAAAAATTTGTTTAAGCTTATCTCCAAGAACAGAGGCGGAAAAATTTGAAGTTTATCTTGACAATAAAACACTTCATGTATTCAATGAGCCACCATATGAAATTGAGGTGGACAGATTCTCTTTTGGTAAGCATGAATTAAAAATAATTGCATATAATAAGGACAAATCTTCAACAGATTGGATTGAATTCTACTGGCTTAATTTAGGAATGAAATAATAAATTAACTCTTTTTTAAATCTTTCCAGCTTAAAATCATTTTTTTTGCAATTTTCGCTTCATCCACTCTTTTAACTGGCATATTTTGAGGAGCATTTTTTAGAATTTCAGATGGTTCCTTTATAATTTTTTCAATTGCATTGCTGAAATTGTCAAGTGTTTCTTTTGTTGCATCTTCAGTTGGTTCAATCATCATTGCTTCCTCAACAATAAGGGGGAAATAAACTGTTGGCGGATGAAAGCCATAATCAAGCAATCTCTTTGCAACATCCATTGCTCTTATATTTAAATTTTTTGTAGAAACAACAAATTCATGCATTCTTCGCCCGTAGAAAGGCACTTCAACTCCAGCTTTCCTCAATTTTTCCATTAAATAATTTGAATTAAGAACAGCTTTTTTGCTAACTTCTTCAAGTTTCTTCCCTTTCATAGTTATATATGCATATGCTTTAAGCAAAACAGAAAAATTTCCATAAAAATAACTCACCTTCCCTATTGAATCAGGCATTTCATAATCAAAAAAATATTTTCCATTTTTCTCCCTTACTCTCGGAACAGGTAGAAATCTTTCAAGAAAACTTTTCACTCCAACTGGCCCGCTTCCAGGTCCTCCTCCTCCATGAGGTGTTGCAAATGTTTTGTGCAAGTTTAGATGGACTATATCAAATCCCATTATTGCTGGGTTTGTTATTCCCATTATTGCATTTAAGTTTGCCCCATCATAGTAAAGCAAAGCTCCTTTTTTCTTAACCTCTCTCGCTATTTCAACTATATTCTTTTCAAATATTCCAAGCGTATTTGGATTTGTGAGCATGAAAACAGCGGTATCATCACTCAAAACACTTCTTAATGCTTCCATGTCCACCATTCCCTGCTTTGAAGGTATTTCAATAACATCAAACCCCGCCATTTTAGCAGATGCTGGATTTGTTCCATGGGCGGAATCTGGCACAATAACCTCTTTCCTTCTCTCACCTTTCTTTTCAAAATATGCTCTTGCAATCAGCAACCCAGTGAGCTCGCCATGCGCCCCCGCGCAAGGCTGCAGGGTAAAGGCATCCATTCCAGTTATCTCGCAAAGCATTTTTTCAAGCTTGTAAATTATCTCCAGGCAACCCTGAATATTTTTTTCGCTCTGCAGAGGATGAACATAATTTATTTTTTCGTTTCTTGCAATTTTTTCAAGAATTCTTGGATTATATTTCATTGTGCATGAGCCAAGAGGATAAAAGCCAGTATCAACTCCGTAATTCATCTGACTTAAATGAATAAAATGCCTTATAACTTCCCTTTCTGCAAGATTTGGTATGTTCAGTTCCTTCCTCTCAATTCCTTCAATTTTTTCCTCCTCCCGCTCCTCAATTTCTATCAGAAGTTTTTCATCATATCTTGCCATCATTCTCTATAACCTCTTTCATTTTTTCAATGCATTCATCAATCAAGTTTTTGCTATGCATTTCAGTAACTCCAAATAAAATTCCATTTCTGACATATTCATCTATTATAAGCCCGCTTTCAATCCCTTTTTCAAGAAGCTTTGAATTGAATATCTTTGCATTCATTGGGCATATTGAAACAAATTCATTGAAGAATTTTCTTTTAAAAGGTAATTTAAATCCTATTTTCTCGAGTTTTTTTGCCATATATTGAGCGTTCTCCATATTTTTAATTGCAATTTTCCTCAACCCATCTCTTCCAAGAATTGAAACATATGCAAGAAAAGATATGCAGAGCAATGCTTCGTTTGAACATATATTGCTTGTTGCCTTTCCACGCCTTATATGTTGCTCCCTTGTTTGCAATGTCATGCTGAAACATAATTTTTCCTCATCATTTGCTCCTATAATCTTTCCTGGCATTTGTCTCACGAATTCTTTTCTGCAGGCAAATATCCCAAGCATTGGTCCCCCAAAATTCATATGATTTCCCAGATATCCATTTCCTATAACAATATCCGCCCCATAGAATGAGGGGGGATTGAAAATTGCAAGGTAAAGAGGATCAACCCCGACAATAAGCAACGCATCATTTTTTTCCTTCATCTCAAGAATTTCCTTATACCTATCATCTATTATCCCAAAAAAATTTGGATTCTCAATATATATTGCATCCGCCTGTCCGCCATCAATTTCAACAAGCCCTTCTTCATTATATTTTTTTTCAATAATTTCTATGCCCGCTCCCTTAACATAGTTTTTCAGCACACTCTTCTTGTGCCAGAATATATTTGAAGGAATAATAACCTTCTTTCTCCCTTTTATCCTTTCCGCCATCAGGCAGGCTTCGCCGAGAGCGGTTGCGGCATCATACATTGATATATTTGCGGCATCCATTCCAGTGAGTTCGCATACAACAGATTGATATTCAAAGAGTGCTTGAAGCAGTCCTTGGGATGCTTCTGGCTGGTAGGGTGTGTAGGAAGTATAAAATTCTTCCCTGCTAACTATTTCTTCCACAGCTGGCGGAATATAATGTGGCTTTATTATTGGAAGAAAGGACAAAACTTCAAAAAATGATTTATTTTTCTCCAAAATTTTTTTTATTTCTTCCTCAACCTCCATCTCTTCTTTTGGCTCTGGTAAGTTCAGCCCCCTTCTTATTTCCTTTGGTATATCTTCAAAAAGCTCTTCAATGCTTTTTATTCCAATAAAATCAAGCATTTTCTTCATTGTTTTTTGAATTCAGTATAACCACAATTACCGCAACTTATCCTATTTTTGTGCTCCGCCATAAAAACGCCGGGCCCGCATTTCGGGCATTCTTTCCTTTTCCTCACTATTTTACCATCCTTCACTTCATATATCTCTCTTTTATTCATTTTTTCTCCTCCTTCTTTTCTTCTTTCTTCTTTTTCTCTTCCTTTATTCCAAGGTTCCTTGCAATTATATATGATGGCTCTATCTTTCTTGCATCTGCCTCTGATGGATAAATCTTTGCATATACCTTTGCCCTATTTTCTCCATATTTTTGCTTTATATACTGCAAAACAACAAATCCGTCTCTGCCAATAGCATTTTTTATTTCCTCCTTTATTTTTTGTCTCTCAGGTGTTTTTCCTTCATATCTCAGATTGCATTTAATTTCTTCCCTTTTAAACAGCTTATTTTCCTTCCTTTCTTCTATCTCTATATCCATTCTATCCCTCCAGATTTTTCAGGAATTTTTCAACTTTATCGCGCTCCTTTCTTCCAACATTTACAACAACCATACCCTTAGATGGCATTCCATATATAACTGTTGTGTTATCTGGAGCAAGATATATGGCTGGCAAAGCAGCCAGATCTTCTTCGCCATCTACTTCTATCAATACTTTTTTATTCTCAATGTATGCAGTTGCTATTGCATTCCATAACTCACGGGTTATTTTGCTTGCAGGATTTTTAACCTTTATAATTTTTTCCGCAGAAAAATCTTTTCTTTCATATTCTTTCCTTTCAATTCTGTAATCAACTACTGCTATATCTGGTTTTATTCCTTCTTTTTCAAGCGACATTGTTACCATATCTCCCACACTCACTATCTTTCCCTTCAAATTTTCTTTCCTTATTTTCTTTGTAATTTTTCCCAATGGTTTTCTCAACTCTTCCTTTTTCTCATCTGGCACAATATACATCATCTAACCTTCAGGGCATATTTTCCAGGAGCTTTGACCCCTACTTTCTGAGCAATTTTTGAATTATTTACATCCACTATTATCATATATCCCTGCCATTCATCGCTCGTCGCCTCTGAGCAGAAAGGGCATATATTTTTGTTTGTAAGAACATGACATTTTCTGCACGCCTTCATTTTTTCTCCTCCTTCTTTTGCTTCTGCCACTCCTCCTTTCCAAGGCCGGGCTGGCGGGCGGTTAAGCCAATTTTGCTTTCTCTTGGATTCATTTCATTTAGTGAGACAGTAACTATTCTTGCTCTTATCTTGTCTCCTACCTTCAAAACATTCTTTGTATCCTTCCCCTCTATCCTCTTATTATCTACATCTATAATCACTCTATCATTCATTATCTGGCTTTTATGCAGAAGGGCATCAAGTGGGCCAATATGACAGAAGGCTCCAAACTCAACAATATCTGAAACTATCGCATCAACTACTTCATGCAATTCTGGTTTGAAGGTTATTGCATCAAAAGTAACTTTTTGATATATTCCACCATCCCCGTGAAGAATGTAACCTTCTCCCTTTCTTTTTACATTTTTTGTAACGAGTATTAAACCATACTCTTTATCCATTGTTCCTTCAAATGTTTCCTGAACAATTTTTGCAACAACCTCTTCCAAGTCATGGCTTAGATGAGTTGGAGGAATTCTTATTGTGTTCTCTATTGTTGTTTCATAATACATGCTCCGAAATATAGAATTGCTTATAAATATTATTGGTTTTTTAATCGTGTGGCTCGAAAAATTAAATGAAAATAAAATTTCTCTTAGTCTGGAAAGAATGGAAAAATTTATCATAGATAGAGGAAAAACAAAATATAAATGTATTCATGTGGGTGGAACAAATGGAAAAGGAAGCGTTTGCCATTTTATTTATAACATTTTGAGAGAAGATCATAAGGTTGGCTTATATACATCCCCTCATCTTGAAAGATTAAATGAAAGAATAGTTATAGATGGAATTGAAATAAGCAACGATGAAATAGAAAAATATAAATATTTGACCAGATACAATTTTACATATTTTGAAGCCCTCACTGCAATTGCAATAGAGCATTTTGAAAATAGAGATGTGGATTATGGAGTTTTTGAAGTAGGGCTCGGCGGCAGGCTGGATGCTACGAATGTTATAGAGCCAGAAATAAGCATAATTACAAATGTGTCGCTTGAGCATGAAAATTTTCTTGGAAAGGATATTGTTTCCATAGCAAGGGAAAAGGCAGGGATTATAAAAAATTCCCCTGTTGTTACTGCATGCAAAGGAGAAGCTCTTGAATTAATAAAAAATGTTGCGGAAGAAAAAAATGTTGAGCTATATGTAGTTGGCAGAGATGTTAAATGGGAAAAAATTGGAAATAAATTTTTAATTGATGCAGATGAAAAATATTCTGTTGAAACAAAAATGCAGGGGATTTTTCAGGGAGAAAACATAGCAATAGCAATAAAAGCTGGAGAGCTGTTAGGTATTGATAAGGAAAAAATAATTGATGGAATAAAGAAAACATTTTTGCCAGGAAGAATGGAAAAAATAGGCAATTTTATTCTTGATGGATGCCACAATCCAGCTGCGATAGAAGCTTTCTCAAAATCTATTGTTGATTACAATAAGCTAATAATAATTTTTGGAGCAATGAGAGATAAGAACATTCCAGAAATGATTAAAAGATTACCAAAAGCAAGAGCTTACATCGCAACGAAATCAAGCAGCGAGCGGGCCATGCCAGCGGGCGAAATAGCAGGCGTTGGCGCAAAAAATGGAGTTAGTTTTATTGTTAAGGAAGAAGTCGGGGAAGCAATTTCTTTTGCAGAAGAAATCGCAAATAAAAATGAAGTTATTTGCATAATTGGAAGTTTATATTTAGTTGGAGAAGCAAGGAAAATCATGAGAGAAAAAAATTATTTATAGCGAAAAATAATTTAAGTATGTGAAGAAAGCAATAATTTTTGCAATTTTTGCAATTCTGGCAATATCAACAGTTGTATCCGCTGAGAAAATTATTGATAAAGAAAATGATGTGCTATATGTTGAATGGGATGAAAATTTAAATAGTTATAAGAGCATTTCTTCTTCAAATAAACCGAATATTGATATAAAAGAAGTATCATATGAAATAACAAGCGATGGAAATATTATTCTAAAGCTGAAAGTTTATGGAAATATAGAGAAATCGGATAAAGTTTTTTATTGGATAAACCTGAATACAACAGAAAGAAACTATTATGTTGTTTTTTCAAATAATACCCAAATATGCTATAGCATGAAGGGAGAAAACATTTCAACCTATATTTCAGGTGAGTTAACTCATTATGGCGACACTATCGTAGCAACCTTTAAATCAGCTGGTTTAGGCGAGAAAATCGAATTTTTGGCTTATTCAGCGGAATATGAAAGGCTCGATGTTAGAAATAGATGGTATGGTGACTGGGTTCCAGATAAATTTTCTCCTGTTTATGAGGAAAAGCAGGAAACAAAAGAAAAGAAAGGTTTGCCTGGTTTTGAGCTAATTTTAATTTTGTTAGCTATTACGATTATATTATGGAGAAAAAGATAGTTGGGCTGGATCTGGCGGCGCTTCCAAAAAATGAGAGTGGTGTTTGTATATTAAAGGAGAAACCTGAATTTTTTATTTTTTATGAGGATGAGGAAATATTATCTTTTTTTAAAAATTTTGAACCAGATATTGTAGCGATTGATGCCCCCCTCATGGAAGAAATTAGGATAAGGAAAGCTGATTTATTGCTTAAAAAATATGGGGCGATGCCTCCCACAATGCAAGGAATGAAAATTTTAACCAAGAGGGCAAATAAACTTGTTAAAAAATTGAATTGCAGGGTTATAGAAGTTTTTCCAACAGCAACAGCAAAAATAATCGGGATTTATGATAAAAACTGGAGAAGCATGGCTGAGAAATTGGGGATAAATATAAAAAGTAAGCATGAATTGGATGCATATCTTGCAGCATATACTGCCCATCTCTACCTAATAGGCGAAGCGGAGGAAGTGGGGGATGAGGAAAAGGTAGTTATTCCTAAAAAAAATAAAAAAGTTTAAGTTTAACATCTCTTATATGCTTCATGTATAAGGGGATGGGTTTAAATAAAATATTGCCTGTATTTGTTGGAATAGTAGTTTTAACTGTGATATTTTATGAAGCAAGAAGCAGTTACCCAAAAATAATATTTGTTGATGATGATTTTACAAATGATCCAGCAAATCATAAATGGAACAATATAGAAGATGCAATAAATGATGCAAATGATGGCGATACAATATTTGTTTTTAATGGAACATATCAAAAAAATATTTTTATAAATAAGGAAATAAGGATTGTTGGGATAGGAGATGTAACTTTAGATGGAATTGGAAAAGATTATGCGATAAACATTCTTTCAGAAAATGTAATTTTAGAAAACTTGAATGTAAGAAATGCCATAAAAGCTTTAATAAAAATATCAAAAGACAATGTTATCGTAAATAATTGCTCCTTTATAGGAAATAACATCACTGGTTTGGAAATAAATGCGAATAATATAGAGTTAAGAAATTGTAAGATAGAAGGAACATTCATAGCAATTAATGCAAGCGGTAGAAATATAAGAGTTATAAATACAAGCGTAGAAAATCCAGCAAAAGGATGGGGAATAATACTAAAAAATTCAAAGGATTGTTTATTTGAGAATATAAGCATCTCTAATATAGAAAATAAAAGCTTTAAAATAGAGAATTCATCAAATATAACCCTTTCAAAAATTTCTGTAAATAATTCATTCTGCGGAATACTATTGCTTGAAACAAATAACTCATCATTGTCTTTTATAAATCTTTCAGAAAATAAGATAGGGATAAAGATAGAAAAATCAATCAATAATACAATAAGGGATTGCAACTTTTTAAGAAATATAGGATATGGAATATATCTTGAAAATTCTTACAACAATTCAATATATCACAACAACTTTATTGATAATGGAATAAATGCGTTTGATGATGGAGCAAACATATGGAATAAAAGCGTTGGCAATTACTGGAGCAACTACGCTGGCAGGGATGAAAATAATGATGGGATAGGAGATGAACCATATCATTTTCTCAATTGTATAGATTTTCTTCCCTTAATTAATAAAATTGAATATCCTCCTTCTTTTGTTTGGGTTGATGATAATTATAATCAGCAAACAACTGGCTGGGGGATAGATCATTTCAATAACCTGCAGGAAGCCATAAATGCTGTTAAGGAGGGAGGAAAATGCCGTGTTTATAATGGGACTTATGGAAGAGTTTTCATAAATAAAAGTTTGGAAATTTTTGGCGATAAAAATGCAAAAATAATTTCAAGCGGAGATGCTGTTATAATATCTGCAAAAGATTTAAAGATTGGAGGTTTTGAAATCTCTGGAAGCGAAAATTGCCTGAGAATTCAGAATTCAGAGAATTTGAGTATTTTTGATTGCAAATTCAGAAATGGATTATTTGGAATATATCTAATAAATTCTTTCAACTGCTCTATCTGGAATTCTTCAGTATCAGGAAATACAAAAGGAATATACCTCTTCAATTCATCATTTGTAAATATCTCAAAAAGCATTGTATCCAATAATTCATATTTTGGAATAGAAATAAGCCACAATTCATCTAAAAATACAATATATGATTGCTCGATAGAAAATAACGGATATTATGGTATTTATATAATTTCATCAAATAACAGCATCTGGCATAATAACTTCATAAACAATACCGCATATGATATGGGTAAAAACGAATGGAATTCAGACTATGAGAGAGCGATTGGCAACTACTGGAGCAACTACGCTGGCAGGGATGAAAATAATGATGGGATAGGAGATGAGCCATATAGTCTGGAAGGCGGCGCAAATGATTTCTACCCCCTAATGAATAAAATTTCTTATCCTCCAAAATTTGTGTGGGTAAGCCGCTCATTTAATGAAACAATTCCTGGCTGGGGCGTTGATCATTCCTCAAACTTAAATGATGCAATTGAGATGCTACAAGAAGGCGGCGGGTGCTTTGTTTTTCCTGGATTATATGAGGAAAATGTTAGAATAGATAAGAAAGTTTTTATAGGGGGGCTAAATGCAACAATTGATGGAAATGGGGAAAGTGTTTTTAACTTATCGGGAAATAATATAAGCGTTTATAATTTGACTATAAGAAATTGCTGGGGAGATGCGGGAATAAAAATTTTTGGAGAGAATGTTTCTATAAGGGGATGCGAGATATACAGTAGCCATTATGGAATAAAAATATATGGGAGAAATGCGACATTGGAAAACTGCTCAATTCATGATAATTCATTTAATGGGATATATGTTGGAAAAAATGTTTCAAGAATAGCAAATTGCTCCATATATAACAACAATAATGGAATTTACATTGAAAGCAATTCAAATAGAATAGAAAATAGCAGTTTCAATAACTGTGTTATATGCATTAAAATAATAAATTCTTCAGGAAATGAGATGTATAAAAATATTTTCAGAAAAAGTATGTATGGCGTATATCTTACAAATTCTTCTGGAAATGCTATATATTTCAACAACTTCATTGAAAATGGAATAAATGCATTTGATGATGGGGCAAACATATGGAATAAAAGCGTTGGCAACTACTGGAGCAACTACGCTGGCAGTGATGAAAATGTAGATGGGATAGGAGATGAACCATATATAATAGATGAGAATAGCATTGATTATTTACCGTTGATAAAAGAAGCTGGTAAGCCAATATGCAAATTTAATTTTTCCCCTACAATTCCCTATTCTTTGGAAGAAGTGAGCTTTATCGATGCTTCCTTTGATTTTGACGGAGATATTGTTTCTTGGTTTTGGAGTTTTGGGGATGAAAATTATAGCAATGAGAGGAATCCAAAACATGCATATGCTAAAAGAGGAATTTATAAAATAAAATTAACAGTATTTGACGATGAAGGGAAAAATGACACAATGGAAAAATATATAGAAGTTTTAAATTTGCCTCCAGTTGCAAACTTTACATGGGAGCCACTTAGCCCAACAGATTTAGATAATATCACTTTCAATGCTTCTTCAAGCTATGATTTAGATGGCTACATTGTAAATTATACATGGCAATTTGGAGATGGAAGCATTGCTTATGGAGAAATTGTCCAGCATAGATACACAGATAATGGAACATATAATGTTACTCTAAGCATAATAGATGATGATGGAGGAGAAAATAATATAACAAAATCAATAGAAGTTTTAAATTTGCCTCCAGTTGCAAATTTCACATATGAGCCATTGCAGCCATTTTCTCTAACAACCATTACTTTCAATGCTTCTTCAAGCTATGATTTAGATGGCTACATAGTTAATTATACATGGCAATTTGGAGACGGAAGCTTCGGCTATGGCATAATTGCTGAGCATTCTTATAATTCCTCTGGAACATATAATGTTACTCTAAGCATAACAGATGATGATGGGGGAGAAAATAATATAACAAAATCAATAGAAGTTTTGAATTTGCCTCCTGTTGCAAACTTTACTTGGCAGCCACCTAACCCAACAGATTTAGATAATATTATTTTCAATGCCTCTTCAAGCTATGATTTAGATGGAAGCATAGTCAATTATACATGGCAATTTGGAGATGGAAGCATTGCTTATGGAGAAATTGTCCAGCATAGATACACAGATAATGGAACATATAATGTTACTCTAAGCATAATAGATGATGATGGAGGGGAAAATAATATAACAAAATCAATAGTTGTTTTGAATGTGCCTCCAGTTGCAAACTTCTTTTCAATAGATAATGTTACAATCCTCGATAAAGTTTATTTCTATTCAGACAAGCCAAACTATGCTTCATTTGATCCTGATGGAAAAATAGTAAATTATACCTGGAGTTTTGGAGACGGAAATATCAGCCATGAAAAGAATCCTTCACATCAGTATAGGAACAAGGGTGTTTATAAAATAACCCTAACTGTTACAGATGATGATGGAGCAAAATCAAATATTTCAAAGTCAATCATGGTAATAAACTTGCCTCCTTATGCAGATTTTGAATTTGAGCCAGCAAGCCCAACAGATTTGGACCAGATATTTTTCAATGCAAACAAAAGCTATGATTTGGATGGTTCCATAGTTAATTTTACATGGCAATTTGGAGATGGAAATATTGGTTACGGAATAAACATAACTCATAAATATGCAGACAACGGGAGTTATCTTGTAATCCTCACTATAACAGATAACGATGGCAAAATTGCAACAAAAGAAAAGAGCATAGAGGTTGCAAATATTCCGCCCTATGCCGCCTTCTATGCGCCGGAGGAGGCAAGAGAAAAGGAGGAAGTTACTTTTGATGCATCAATGAGCCATGACACGGATGGTGAAATTGTTAGCTATTCTTGGGATTTGGATGGGGATGGTGTTATAGATGCTCAGGGCAAGGTAGTAAAGTATAGATATGAGCGCAGGGGGGCGTATACAGTAAAATTGATTGTTTTTGATAATGATGGGGCAAACAGCACTTTTTATGGCTTTATAAATATAAGGGAAAAGGAAAAAATACCTGGATTTGAGCTTGTGATAATAATAGCTGCTTCAGCAATCCTTATATTTATGAGGAAGTATAGATTAGGAATATGGAGAATATAAAATTTATAAGAGATTCGCTGTACGGAAATATAAAGGTAGAGGGAATTATTCTTGAATTGCTTGAAACCGCTGAACTGCAGAGATTGCATGGAATAAAGCAACTTGGATTTACATATCTTGTTTATCCTGGAGCAAATCATACGAGATTTGAACACTCTCTTGGAACAGCATTTATAGCAGGGAAGATATGTGAGGCATTAGGAATTGAGAAAGAAGAAATTGTTATTGCATCTCTTTTGCATGATGTTGGGCATGGTCCTTTTTCTCATACTCTTGAAAATATATTACATGAAAGGACGGGAAAAAATCATGTTGATATAGGAAAAGATATTATTCTTGGCAGAAAAATTTTAAGCGAGCATAAAAATGTTGCAGAAGTTCTTGAAAAATATGGGATAGATAATAAAGAAATTGTTGAAATTTTAAACGGCGAAAAAGAATATAGCTCAGAAATAATTCATGGTTCTCTTGATGCGGATCAAATAGATTATTTAATGAGAGATGCTTATTATACTGGTGTAGCTTATGGTGTTATAGATAGCGATAGGTTAATTCAGACAATGAAATTATATGATGGGAAAATTGTTTTTGAAAAGAAAGGCATTAGCGCTCTTGAAAGCCTGCTTGTTGCAAGGGCGTTGATGTATTCTTCCGTTTATCTTCATAAAACTGTAAGGATAGCTGAATTAATGCTTGTAAAGGCAATAAAAAAAATTGATTTTGATTTTTCATTGCTTAATGATTGCGAGTTAATTGAAAAGCTTAAAAATTCAGGAGAATATCAAAAAGATATTGTAAGCAGGCTGAAATATAGAAAACTATTTAAGAAAGCTTTTGCAAAAAGTTTTGATGAGCTGAATGAAAAGGAAAGAGGAATTCTTGCAGAAGTAAATATAAGCGATGTTGAAGAAGAAATTGCAAAGAAAGTTGGCATAGATGATGGCTACATAATTGTTGATATTCCTGGAAAGGATATACTGCTTTCAGAACCAAGGATAAGAAAAGTTGATATAAAAGTTATTGACGATGGGAAAGTAAAAAATCTTGGAGAACTAACTCCTCTGGCAAATGCACTTCAAGCAAGGGGAATAACAGATTGGGCTATAATGGTATGCTGTCCCGAGGAGTATAGAAGGGAGGTAGAAAAGTATTCAAATAAAATAATATTTGGATAAAGATGATAATATCAATCGGAAAATCGAGCATCGAGATCGTAAAAGGGGACATAACAGCCCAGCAGGCGGAGGCGGTAGTTAATGCAGCAAACCCCCAACTCACTCCAGGCGGAGGGGTGAGCGGCGCAATCCACAGGGCGGCTGGCAGGGAGCTCTGGGAGGAATGCAAGAAGCTTGGGGGATGCAGGCCAGGAGAGGCAAAGATTACAAGTGGCTATAAACTTGCAAAATATGTGATTCATACGGTCGGGCCGATTTATACAGGGAAGCCAGAGGATGAGATTACTCTTGCCAATTGCTACAGGAACAGCTTAAAGCTGGCGATGGAGCATGGAATAAAGAGCATTGCATTTCCATCAATAAGCACTGGCATATATGGCTATCCAGTTGAGGAAGCGGCAAGAATTTCTCTTGAAACAATTATATCCTTTCTTAGAGGGCATGAAGTTGAAATGGAAGTAAGGATTGTTCTTTATGATGATAGAACATATTTAACTTTTCTAAGGATTGCTGATGAACTCAAAAAGTTTTTAAAACTATAGGTTTTTCCATTCAGGTGAAAAAATTATTGAGAAAATTCTTCCTTATATGGGCGGACTTTACACATTGATATGGATACCTATTGGCTTAATCATAAATATTTTACTTTCCAGAAAATTTGGTGAGGAAAAAGTGGAGAAAAAAATGAAAAAATTTGGATTGTTTCTTCTTTTTATTTTTGTTCCAATTCTTGTTTTCAAAAATTTCTTTAATGTAAATTTTGGCAAAGAAGAAATTGATTTCATCTTTGTATCAATCATTTTCATGTTTTTTCTTTATCTTATTGCTTATCTTTTTTCTCTGCGCAAGGCAAAAAATGATTTAAAAACAATTGTTGTAAATCAGGGGCGCAGTTCTGCATTTATTGGAGGAGCATTGCTATCGATAGAAAAAATAGCAATTTATGCTGCTATATATATGAGCTTATTAGGGATTTATCTATTTGCAATAATTCCATATTTTTTATCAAGGGGAAAGGGAAAAAATCCTCTGCCATCCTATTTAAAAATTTATCCGTGGTATTTGCTTGTTTTTCCAATTTCAGCGGTTTTGATACATTCCTATACCGGATTAACAACAAAAACAATGCAATATGGCTCAATAATTGATTTTCTATCATCGCTCACGATAATTTCTGGCTTATACTATGTTGGAGCGAGCATAAAGTTAAAGGATTTAAAATTAGGCGAGTTGAAGAAGATTTTTACAGGAAATGATGAATTTAAAGTTGTTAAAGAAATTCTTGTAATAACTTTGCTATTAACCCCTCTTGTTTCATTCATTCTGCTCGCTCCCTTGCTTGCTTTCAAGATAATTCCTCTGGAATGGTTTATTGTTTTGCTTATAAATACAATCCTTCCAATTACAAGCACCAATATCTTCCTAGTTCCTTATGGAATAGATAGAAGAGCAACAGCCTTATCTGTAACATGGTCAACAGTATTCTCAATTCCTATTTTCATTATTCTATTCAATTTTGTTTTGATGATTTAAAAATCATTCCTCCACAATTCTTTTTGCTTTTCCTTCGCTTCTTGGAAGCGAAAATGGCTTTACAATTTCAACTGGAATATGCAGGTTAAGCATTGTATAAATTTCATCCTCAATTCTTTTTGCAATTCCTTCATCTTCCGCCTCAACTCTAACTATAAGAGTTGTCATCTCCTTCTCCTTCTTCTTTACTATCTGATAATTTTCACTTCCTCCAGCCCTTATTATTGCTTCTTCTATTTGCGATGGAAATACTATTACTCCTTTAACCTTCATCATATCATCGCTCCTTCCTTTAATGCGTGATTGAATTGGCAGGGTGCGCCCGCACTCGCAGGCTTCTTCGCTATAACTTGCTATATCTCTTGTCCTGAACCTTATTGCTGGAAATGCTTCTTTAGTAAGGGTTGTAAAAACGAGCTCACCTTCTCCTTCTTCTATTCTCTCGCCTGTTTTTGGATCAATCAACTCTGGCAGAAAATGGTCAGCATTTATATGCAATCTCTTTTCCTCACACTCGCTTACAACTCCAGGCCCTATTATTTCAGTCAATCCATAATGCTCGCAAGCCCCTATATTCCATTTCTCTTCAATTTTTCTCCTCATTTCATCGCTCCATGCCTCCGCTCCAAAAAAGCCAAGGCGAAGTTTGAAGTCATCGCTACAAAGACCCATTTCCTCTGCTACTTCTGCCATGTAGAGAGCATAGCTCGGTGTGCATGCAATGCAGGTTACTCCAAAATCTTTCATTATATTTATCTGCCTTTTTGTATTTCCA
Source organism: Thermoplasmatales archaeon (assembly GCA_014361245.1). Classification (NCBI taxonomy): domain Archaea; kingdom Methanobacteriati; phylum Thermoplasmatota; class Thermoplasmata; order Thermoplasmatales; species Thermoplasmatales archaeon. Next base: position 30,249 of record JACIWB010000005.1, read on the forward strand.
GAGCTAACTGGGATTACAAGAGCCCCAATTCTCTGGGCCCCTCTTTCAAATCCATGCGCCCCTGTAAATAATCCGTATCCATAGGAATTCTGCATTATATCATTTCTCCTCATTCCATTAGCCCATAATGAGCGTGCCATAACATCAGCCCATATTTCAATATCTTTCTTCGTATATACATCTACAACTGGCTTTCCAGTTGTTCCAGATGAAGCATGGACTTCAATGCAGTCATCAAGCTGAACACAAAGCAATCCAAAAGGATAATAATTTCTCATTTCATCTTTTGTGAGGAAAGGTATTTTAGATAAATCTTCCAAGCTTTTTATATCACTTGGCTTTATTCCATGCTCATCAAACTTGCGATGATATATTTCATTCCTTTCGTATACAAACTTTATTACTTTTTTAAGCCTCCTTAATTGAAGCTTCTTTAATTCTTCCAGTGGCATTGCCTCAATTTTTTCATCCCACATCATGCTTGTAAATACAAAATCATATAAAAATTTAAATTTCATAAAACTTAAAACATGTGCAGCTATTATGCCAATGCTTCAGCCAATTGAAGAAATTGCAAAAAAGATAGGAATAAGAGAAAGCGAATTAATTCTCTACGGCAAATACAAAGCAAAAGTAAGTCTGGATATTTTAAAAAGGATAAAGGGGAGAAAAAATGGAAAGCTAATTCTTGTAACAACAATAAATCCAACATTTGAAGGAGAAGGGAAAACAACAGTGACAATTGGCTTGGCCCAGGCTTTGGCAAAACTGGGGAAAAAAGTATGCCTTGCGATAAGGGAACCAAGCATCGCCCCTCTGATGGGTGCAAAGGGCGGCGGGACTGGCGGCGGGCGGAGCAAGGTAGAACCATCGCAGGATATAAATATGCATTTTACAGGAGATAAATATGCTGTGAGCATAGCCCATAATCTTCTTTCGGCATTGATTGACAACCATATTTTTTACGGAAATTCACTGGATATAGATTCAAGATATATTCTTTGGCCGAGGGTTATTGATATTGGGGATAGAAATTTGAGGAATGTTGTTGTTGGATTAGGAGGAGCAAAGGATGGCGTGCCCCGCGAGGAAAGATTTTCGATTACAGCAGCTTCCGAAATAATGGCAATCCTTTGCCTTAGCGAGAGCATAGAGGAAATGAAGGAAAAAATAGGCAGAATAATAGTTGCTTATTCCAGAGATGGTGAGCCGATAAGAGCTGAAAAATTTAAAGCGGTTGGAGCTATGGCGGCGTTGCTTAAAGAAGCGATAATGCCAAACTTGGTTCAAACCACGGAAAATGTGCCAGCATTTGTTCATGGAGGTCCTTTTGCAAATATTGCTCATGGCTCGAGTAGCTTAATTTCGGCAAAAATTGGGCTGAAGCTCGCTGATTATTTCATAACGGAAGCTGGCTTTGGAACAGATTTGGGGGCTGAAAAATTTTTTGATATAGTTTGCAGGCATAATCTAAAGCCAGATATTGCAATAATTGTGGTTTCGCTGAAATCTCTTAAATGGCATGGGGGAATGAGCATTGAAGATGCAAAAATGAAAAAAAGCACTAAAGCGGTTAGGAGAGGACTTGAAAACTTAGAGAAGCATGTTGAAAATATTCAAATTTTTGGCCTGCCAATGATCGTCGCTCTAAACAAATTTAAAGGAGACAGCGATGAAGAAATTAAAATTGTTGAAAAATTTTGCGAGGAAAGAGAAATTCCCTTTGCAATAGCTGAGGTGTATGAAGAGGGCGGGGAGGGAGGAATTGAACTCGCTGGGAAAGTTATTGATACAATTTATAACAATAAGCCAAAATTCAAATTTCTTTATGAAAATGATTTGTCAGTAAAGGAGAAAATAGAGGTAATTGCTGAAAAAATATACGGTGCAGAGAGGGTTGTTTATACATTGCCAGCAGAAGATGATATCAGAAAAATAAATAAAATAGGGCTGAATGAAATGCAGGTATGCATTGCAAAAACACCATATAGCCTGTCAGATGATGCTTCTTTGCGCGGCAGGCCTAAAAACTTCAAGATAACGGTGAAGGAGGTCAGGCTCTCGGCGGGCGCGGGCTTCCTTGTGCCTGTTACCGGGAAAATTACAACGATGCCGGGCTTGCCATTGAAGCCATCCGCAGAGAATATAGATGTGGATGATAGGGGCAACATAATAGGGATTTAAAAATTTATTTATACTTCCTCCTATTAGATTAATAGACATGATTGATATAAGGAATAAGGCGGATGAGATTGGAGAAAGAATAATAAAAACAAATTTTGCTCAGCAGGTTATAGGAAAAATAAAAAACAACAAGATTTTTAGGATAATTTATAGAGAAATGGAAAGGATAATTGAAAAAAAGATGCTTGAGGAGATAAAAAAGGAAAATACGCCGAGACATATAGCAATAATAATGGATGGTAACAGGAGATATGCGATGAGGGAGGGATTACCACCGTATAAGGGGCATGAAATTGGCGAAGATAAGCTTAAAGAAGTGATAGAATGGTGCTATGAAATAGGAACAAAAATATTGACTGTTTTTGCATTTTCAACAGATAATTTTAAAAGATCAAAGGAAGAAGTGGAGCATTTAATGAAACTTTTTGAAGAAGATTTAAAGAAGTTATCTCAAGATGAAAAAATACACGAGAAAAGGGTAAGGATAAAAATTATTGGAAGTGTTGATTTGTTGCCAAAAGAGGTGAGGGAAGCTGCAATAGATATTATGAAAAAAACTGAAAATTATAACGAATATTATCTAAATATAGCAATTGGTTATGGTGGAAGGGAGGAAATTGTTGAAGCAATAAAGAGAATAGCAAAAGATATTGAAAATGGAAAAATTGAACCAGATAAAATAGATAAGGAAACAGTTTATTCCTACCTCTACACCTCTCATCTTCCTTTTCCAGACCCAGATTTGGTAATGCGCACATCTGGAGAGGAAAGAATATCAAATTTTTTGCTATGGCAGCTTGCTTATTCAGAATTATATTTTACAGATGTTTATTGGCCCGCTTTGAAAAAAACAGATTTTTTAAAAGCAATTCAGTCTTATCAGAGGAGGCAGAGAAGATATGGAAAATAAAATTCCTTTAATATTTTTTATATTTGCAATTATTGCATTTATATTTGCATTTATTGAAGGTGAGCTTAAAGCTGGATTATTTTTAATATTTCCATTTGTTTATGGAAATGGAATTTTCACCTTTATCGGAATAATTTTATTGTTTTTGTCTTTCCTCCTGTTTTTTATTTCCTCTCTTAAAAGAATTGAAGGAGAGGTTGAATATAAAGAAAGTAAAGGAGGAGTTATTTTAATAGGTCCTTTTCCAGTAATTATCTCAGATAATATAAAAAATGCATTATTTCTTTTAATATTTTCGTTGGTTGTTTTCATTGTTTTTGTTTTATTTTTCTTGGCTATTTAGAAAAATTATTTTATCCATATTATATTAATAGCATGAAAGTTCGCATTGATGGTAAAAATATTGGAATAGAAGATGTTTTTAATGTTGCAAGAAAAAGATATAAGGTTGAGATAGGTAAAGAAGCAAAGAGAAGGGTGGAAAAAGGAAGAAAAAATTTATTGAATATAATTTCAAAAGATAAAGCTGTTTATGGAATAAATACTGGCTTTGGAGAATTAGAAAATATAAAAATAAGTAAGGAAAAAATTAAGGAATTGCAAAAAAATTTGATAAGAAGTCATTCATGTGGGGTTGGAGAAGCCCTTGATGAAGAAATTGTAAGGGCAATAATTTTTTTGCGATTGGTCTCGCTTGCAAAGGGTTATTCAGGTGTAAGATATGAAATAGTTAAGAAGCTTGCTGAAATGCTAAATAAAAATTTTTATCCATATATTCCATCGCAGGGCTCTGTAGGGGCGAGTGGTGATTTGGTGCCATTGGCTCATCTTGGGCTGGCGATGATGGGTGAGGGATTTGCTTTTTTTAATGGAAAGATAGAAAGCACAGGCAATGTATTCAAAAAGTTAGGAATTAAAAAAATTGAGTTTGATGCTAAGGAAGGAATTGCTATGATAAATGGAACGCAGTTTATGGCTGGTATTGCTTGCTTAGCCCTGCATGATGCTGAGAATTTGTTAAAAAATGCCCAGATTGCAGGAGTAATGAGCTTGGAAGCTTTGAAAGGCACCGATCAAGCTTTTAGAGAGGAAATAAGCAAACTGCGCCCATATGAAGGACAGATGGCGGTTGCCAGAAATCTCTGGAAGCTTACAAGAGGAAGCGAAATAATTGCTTCTCATAAAAATTGTGAAAAAGTTCAGGATGCTTATACGCTAAGATGCATGCCCCAAGTATTTGGAGCTTTTCATGAATACTTGAACTTTCTGAAAAAAATTGTTGGGACAGAAATAAATTCTGTTACAGATAACCCTCTTATATTCGAAAATTTTGCATTATCGGGAGGAAATTTTCATGGCGATGCATTAGCAATCTCACTTGATTTACTCAATATTTTACTCACAAAAATGGGAAATTTTTCTGAAAGAAGAATATTTCGCCTTTTAGATGCAAAGCTATCTGGATTACCACCTTTTCTTATAAAAGAGCCGGGAATAAACTCAGGAATGATGCTATTGCAATATGTAGCTGCCTCTCTTGCAAGTGAAAACAAAAGCTTGGCTTATCCAGCAAGCGTTGATAACATTCCAACTTCAGCAAATCAGGAGGATTATCAATCAATGGGGAGCATAGGGGCAAGAAAATGCATGCAAATAATTAAAAACACAAGGAAAATAATAGCCATTGAATACATAGTTGCATCCCAGGCTTTGGATTTTTTCAAGCTCAAGGCATCTCCAGCAAGCATGAAGGCGAAAGAAATTGTGAGAAAATATGTTAAAGAGCTAAAAGAGGATAGAGCAATGTATGAGGATATAGAAAAAATTGAAAAAGCTGTTAATAGTGGGGAAATTGTAAGAGAAGTTGAAAAAATAGTTGGAAGGATGGAGTAAATATGCTTGTAAATGCTGATTTCCATATTCATTCCTCATTTTCTGGCGGGTCTTCGGAAAAAATTGATTTAAAAAATCTTGCAATTGGGGCTAAAAAGAAGGGATTGAATATTTTGGGCACCGGCGATTGCCTGCATGAAAAATGGCAGAAAGAAATAAAGAAATATTATTCAAAAGGGAAAATAGAGGTGGAAGGAATAAATTTTGTACTCACTTGCGAAGTAGAAGACAAAAACAGGGTTCATCATCTTTTGCTCTTTCCAGACTTTGACTCAGTTGAGCAATTCAAAGAAAGTGTAAAAAATTATATAAAGGATGAATTCAGCGGAAGGCCAAAAATTTTTGCTGGTGGAAATGAGCTTATTGAAATTTCCTTTGAAGCAAATGCTTTGGTTGGGCCGGCGCATGCCTTCACGCCCTATACTTCTCTATATGCTTATTTTAACTCAGTATTAGAATATTATGGAAAAAAACCATCTTTCGTTGAACTTGGGCTAAGTGCTGATTCAAACTATGCAGATAGAATAAAAGAATTAAATTCATTGCCTTTTTTAACAAATTCAGATGCTCATTCTTCCTCACCTCACCGCTTGGGAAGGGAATTTAATAGAATTGAAATAAATGAGTTCAGCTGGGATGAAATAAAAAATGCAATTGCTAAAGGAAAAATAGCTATAAATGCTGGTTACCCTCCTGAAAAAGGTAAATATAATCGCACCGCTTGTTGTTTTTGCTATAGAATTTATGAAAAAAATGAGGCAGAAAAGATGGGATGGAAGTGCAGGTGTGGCGGAAAAATAAAAAAAGGAGTAAAGGATAGAATTGATGAGCTTGCTGATTACGATGAGCCAGTTCATCCTGAAAATAGGGCGAGATATGTTCATCTTATACCTCTTGTAGAGATAATAGCATCCTCACTTCGCATAAGCCCCTATTCATCTCTTGCCATTAAAAGATGGGAAGAACTTTTGAGCTTTGGAAGCGAAATAAATTTGCTTCTGGATGCAAATTTAAGCGAATTAAGGAAAAAATCTCCTCAAGCAATTATTGATGCAATTGCCTCTTTTAGAGAAGGAAAAATAAAAATAATTCCTGGCGGCGGGGGGAAATATGGGGAGCTGATAATATGATATGTGGTATAGACGAGGCGGGGCGCGGGCCTGTTATAGGGCCGATGGTTGTTGCGGGTGTTTGGATTGAGGAAAGCGATGAAGAGAAGCTTTTAAGGGCAGGGGTTAAGGATTCGAAAAAACTCACGCCTGGAAGGAGGGAGGAAATTGCATCTTATATAAAAAATAATTTTGTTCATGAAATTGTGGTTATAGAAGCAAGTGATATAGATGATTTGAGGAAAACAATGACAATTAATGAGCTTGAGGCATATATTTTTGCAAGTGTTGCCAATAAAAATTTTGCAAGAATTTATTTTATAGATTCTGCAGGAAATGACAGCAAAGAATTTGGGGAAATGATAAAAAAGAATTTGAAATATGGTGAAGTTATTTGCGAGCATAAGGCAGATGAAAATTATGCGGTTGTAAGTGCCGCTTCAATAATTGCAAAGGTTGAGAGAGACAGGCAAATTAAGAAAATTTCTGAAGAACTTGAAAAAATAATTAATAAACCTCTTGGAAGCGGTTATCCAAGCGATGAAAAAACAATAGAGTTCATAAGAGAATGGTTTGAAAAGTTCAATGAATTTCCACCACATACAAGAAAAAGCTGGAAAACATTGGAAAGGATAAAGCAGAAAAGATTGTTTTAAATAGCAATAACTGAAAAATACTGCCTTTGTTTTACTATTTATGGAAAATGAAGTAATTTCGTGTATAAAAGGAAGGAGAAGCGTAAGGAATTATTCTAATAAGGATTTGCCGAAAGAAATAATAGAGGAAATTATAGATGCTGGAAGATATGCTCCCTCTGCAGAAAATAGGCAACCTTGGAGATTCATAGTTATTACAAATAAAGATTTTATAAAAAAACTTTCAGAAGAAGTGAAAAGGGAAATAGGGAATATAATTAAAAATAGGAGAAAATTGAGAAAAAGATATAAGGAGCTGGAAGATGAGACAACGATATTTTTTCTTTTCGCAATTACAAAATCAAAAACCTCAATATTTTTTGATGCACCAGTAGTAGTATTTATAGTTACAGATGATAGGATTTTTAATGATGAATCATGTGCATGCTGCGCCCAGAATATGATGCTTTATGCATGGAGCGTTGGTATTGGAAGTTGCTGGATAGGCTTTGCAAAATTTCTTGAGATGAACAGGGATATTATGAAAAAAATTGGTGTGCCAGATGGCTATCATATTTCTGCCTGTCTTACATTTGGTTATCCAGATAAAATCCCGCAAACACCTTTAAGAAATCCGATGGCGGACATAATAAAATGGATTGATTAAATCATTTCCCTAGCAACTTTTGCAATATTCTCAGCAGTGAGCCCGTATTTTTCGAGCAATTCTTCTGCTTCTCCGCTTTCTCCAAAAACATCATTTATTCCTATTCTATGCATCTGGGTTGGCTTCCTTTGAATTGCCATCGCAATCGCATCTCCAAGCCCACCTATTACTGTATGCTCCTCGCAGGTTATTATTCTTCCTGTTTTGCTTGCCTTTTCAACAACTTTCTTATCAATTGGCTTTATTGTGGGCATATGAACAACCATTGCATCTATTCCTTCTTTCTTCAAAATTTCTCCCGCCTTTATTGCTTCTGCTGTCATTGTTCCTGTTGCTATTATTGCAACATCGTCTCCGTCTTTTAAAATATATCCCTTTCCTATCTTAAATTCTCCATGCTTTTCAAATATAACAGGAGCATCAGCCCTTCCAATGCGAACATAGCAAGGCCCATAATAGTTTGCAATCTCGGGAACAACATCTTCCATTTCAGTGGCATCAGCTGGAGCAATAACCGTCATGTTTGGCAAAGCTCTCATCAAAGCAATATCCTCAAGCATTTGGTGGCTTGCCCCGTCTCCTCCAACAGATACGCCCGCATGCGTCGCAACAATTTTTACATTTAGGCAGGGATATGCTATTGACTGGCGGATTGCATCATAACATCTTCCTGTTGCAAAAACCGCGAATGTGGAGGCAAAAACTATCTTTCCACATGTTGCAAGGCCAGCTGCTATTCCCATCATATTTGCTTCCGCAATTCCAACATCAAAAAAGCGGTCTGGAAAAACTGTTCCAAATCTTTTTGTTTTTGTTGAAAGGGCTAAATCTGCATCGAGCACAACTACATCCTTATTTTTATTTCCCAATTCAATCAATGCGGAGCTGTATGCATCTCTTAAATTCCTCTTTTCTTTAAACATCTAACTCACGCTCCTCTTGTTCAAGCTCACTTATCGCTTTCATGTATTGTTCATGTGAAGGTGCTTTTCCATGGAATGATAGAGTTCCTTCCATAAATGACACACCTTTTCCTTTTATTGTGTTTGCTACTATTATTGTTGGCTTTCCATTTTTCTTTATATTGTGAAATGTATCCAAAATTTCTTCAATATTATGCCCATCTATTTCAATCACATTCCATCCAAAAGCACGCCATCTCCAGGCAATTGGTTCAATATGCATTATTTCTTCAGTTGGCCCATCTATCTGCAAGCCATTTCTATCAAGAATAGCAATTAAATTATCGAGCTTGAAATGAGAGGCAGAATTTGCTGCTTCCCATACCTCCCCCTCCTGCAATTCCCCGTCTCCAAGTATAACAAAAACTCTGTAATCCTTTTTATCAATTTTTCCGGCGAGAGCCATTCCAACAGCAACACTCAATCCATGCCCGAGCGAGCCAGTTGACATATCCACGCCTGGCACCTTCCTCATGCAAGGATGTCCCTGAAGGAAATGTCCAGTTTTTCGAAGATTTTTTAGTTCATCGACAGGGAAATAGCCAGACAAAGCAAGAGCGGCATATAGTGCGGGGCATGCATGCCCTTTCGAAAGAACAAGCCTGTCTCTATCCTCCCATTTAGGATTTTTTGGGTTGTGTCTCATTTCATGAAAGTAAAGGCAGGCAATTATATCAGCAATTGATAAACTCCCGCCTGGATGCCCAGAGCCAGCCCTATAAATTGATTCTATAACCCATTTTCTTATCTGTAAAGCAGTTCTTTTTATTTCTTTTACAAGTTTTTCTTCATGCATTTTATATGAAATAAATTACACATATTTATTTATGATGATGGAATTACTTTTATGAGCTTGCTGATAAAGAATATAGGAGAAATTTTTGATGGATATGGCATAAGGAAGGAGAAATATATCTATATGGAGGAGGGAAAAATAAAAAGCATAGGAGAAAAAAAGAGGGCAGATGAAGTTATAGATGCTTGCAATAATTTTGTTATGCCGGGCTTTGTGGATTGTCATACTCATGCTGTTTTTGCTGGGTATAGAGATTTTGAAGTTGAATGGAAATTAGAAGGAGCAAGCTATAGAGAGATTGCGGAGAGAGGGGGAGGAATATTATTTACTGTGAGAGAAACAAGAAAGGCAAGCAAGGAAAAAATAAAGAGGGAAACAGAAAAAAGAATAGAGGAGATGATAAAGCATGGAACAACAACAGTGGAAATTAAAAGCGGTTATGGACTTGATTTGAAAAATGAAGTAAAATTGCTTAAAGTGATAAACGGAATAGATAGAATCGATGCAATTCCAACATTTCTTGCACATGCAATTCCTGAGGGAGAAAATGAAAAAGATTATGTTGATTATATTTTAAATGAAGTAATTCCTTATATAGGAGAAAGAAAAATGGCAAAATTCTGCGATGTTTTTTGCGAAAAAGGATATTTCAGCATTGATTCATCAAGAAAAATATTGCAAGCTGGAAAAAAATATGGAATGATTCCAAAAATTCATGCAGATGAGTTTTCATGCATTGGATGCGGGAGGCTTGCAGGGGAAATTAAAGCATCTTCAGCAGACCATTTGCTGAAGGCAAGGTTGAATGATCTGAAACTGATGGCAAAAAATGGAGTAGTGGCTGTTTTGCTTCCTTTTGTGCCATTTTTACTTGATGAGCATTTTCCCTCATATGAAAATATGAAAAAATCTGGAGTTGATATTGCAATTGCAACCGATTTGAATCCAAATTGCTATGTTATGAATATGCAGCTCGCCCTTCAGATTGCCTGCTATAAGATGGGAATTAAGGTTATTGACGCTTTAAAATATGCCACAATAAATTCTGCAAAAGCATTAAAAATGGATAGGGAGATTGGAAGCATAGAAAAGGATAAAAAAGCAGATTTAATAATTACAAATATTCCTTCCCATTCATTCATTGCCTATAAGATTGGAGTGAATTTCGTTAATAAAGTAATAAAAAATGGTGAAATAATATACGAGAGCAACTAATCTAATTTCTTCAATATTTCTTCAATTTTATCCTCCAGTTCCCTGCTTTTCGTAAATAATATTACATCTTCTCTCATCCTTTCAACCATCCTCCTTATTGCATCCTGCTTCTTTTTTATGGGTATTAGGCCAGAAGGATAGTCAAATTCAAATATTTTATCACTTATTTCCTCTATTATTTCAAGCAACTTCTCTACTTCTTTTATATTTTTCTCCCTCAGCATATAAAATTCCTTTCTCTTTAGCTCTCCTACAGCGTCAGCAAGCCCCATCAGGTAGGCAGAGCAGCTCACATTTATTTCATCTGGGTAAGGAAAATCTTTATCCTCAATTATTGAGAGAAAAATTTCCGCCTCCGCAAGCTCCTGCATTGCGCCTTCCGTGTAGCCGGAGGATATTATATCCGGATGCTCCTTTGCTGAATCTTTTATTTCCTTTAATATTTTTTTCGCTTCCTCAATATATTTTTTTGCCTCATCAATTTCTCCATAGTGTATCTTTTTAATGCTTTTCCTGCTGTTCCTTATTATATCCCTGCAAAACTTCAACGTCTTTTCTCGCAAATCATCCTTTTCATTCAGTTTTTTTTCTATAAAACCTGTTATCTCTTCAAGATTTTTCATAAAAGAAAAATACGAAAGAATATTAAATTTATCTGCTAATTCAGTTTTTCCGAAAGTGAAATTGCACCAATGGGATGGTATAAAAAATTGGCAAATCTGGCATATTTACTATGAATTTGGAAAGAAAAAGTAAAAAAGAATTTATTTTTCATTCGGATAAACTGTAATTATTTCCGCCTTCCTCTTTTTTATTAAAACATCTTCCTCAATTCTTATTCCGAAGTTTTTAGTATAAACTGCCGGCTCAATTGCAAAAACCATGTTTTCTTTAAATAAAAAATTGGATTTTTTGCTTATGGAATAGCCATCATGCACATTTAAGCCAATGGAATGACCCAGTCCATGAATCATTTTAAATTTATACCTTGAAAAAAATTTTTCTACTTTTTTATATACCTCACTTGCTTTTACTCCTTCCTTTAATTCATCAATTGCAATATTTAATGCTTCATTTACTATTTCATATACTCTTTTTTCTCTCTGGCTGTAAAAAGACCTTGTAATATCCGAGCAGTAGCCATCATACTTTGCCCCACAATCAATTATAACTGGATTTGAAAATAATTTATTTGAAGGAACATGATGGGGAATTGATGTATTTTTTCCAAAAGCAACTATTGTTGGGAAGGCATTTTTTGCTTCTCTATTTATTTTGCAATCTATTTCAAAAGCAACATCTTTTTCTCTTTTTCCATAAAAATTTAGCTTCTCAATAGATTTCAAGGTTAGCAGGCATGCCCTTCTTATTTTTTTTATTTCTTCTTTATCCTTTATTACCCTAACCTCCTTAATTTTTCTGCTTATATCAATAAAATTTGCCTTAAAATTTTTCTTCAAATAGATAAAATCATTGTATTTAAGAGCTTCTCCATTGAAACCAATTTTTTTTCCATCTAAAAAATCCTTCAAAATTTTTTTAAGCTCCTCCTTGCTATGATAAAAGATTCCCTCTCTTTCAAGGGGAGTGGAAATAATTTTTGCTCCTTCCTTTGTAACAATTGCAACGCTGTCCTCATGCAACCCTTTTGCTTTTGTAAAATAAAAAAAATTCTCATCATTATTTTTTATAAATATCGCATCAACATCAGTCAAATCAAATATTTTTTTCCATCTCATTTTTATCCTCCAGATATTTGCATAATTCCGCTATTTTCTCCGGGCTTATTTCCTCCACCCTCCTGTCAGCCACACCAGTTTTTTCCGCCGCCTCCCTTGCAAGCGGGCCCAGCGCAGCAACAGAATTCTTTATTTTTTTTCTTCTATGGGCAAAAAGAACCCTTACAACCCTATCAAATATTTCATAATTCAAATCAAATCTTTTTCCAATCGGCACAACTTTTACAATGCAGGAATCAACTTTTGGGATAGGGCGGAATGCTCTTCTCGGAACAATCTCAAGAATCTCAATGTCTGCTTTTGAATAAGCCATTACTGAGAGGCGGGAATAATTTTTTCCTTCTCTTGCAACAAGCCTTTCAGCAAATTCCTTTTGATACATAAGTATGCCGAGTTCAAATTTTTTTTCAAGTAATTTAAATGTTATTTCGGAAGAAATATGATATGGAATATTTGAAATTACCTTATTGAAATATATATCATTTAAATCAATTTTTGTTACATCCTCATTTATCACTTCAACATTTTTTATATTTTTCAGTTTTGGTATAAACCTTTCGTCTATTTCAACTGCAATAACTTTGGCAATTTTAGCAATTTTTTTTGTTAAAATTCCATTTCCCGCTCCTATTTCAAGTACAAAATCATTTTTATTCAAATTTGCATAATTTACCTGTCTTTCAGCTATACTTTCATCTATCAAAAAATTCTGGCTGAATTTCATTTTCTTAGAGGCGGGCGGGTAAATAAGCGGTATTTTTCATCTGGGTTCTGCAATTCTTCAAGAACCCTTTTAGCAATTAGTTTATCTGGATGATGAAGATTTTTTATCCTTGCAGATAAATCTTCAAAATTTTTGAAAGGAGCCTTCTTTCTTTCCTGTAAAATTTCGAGCATTGTTTTTTTACCCAGTCCCGGGATAAGTTCGAGGGCATGAAATCTGGTTGTTATCGGAGGAGATTCATTAAAAAATTTAACAAATCTATCTTCATTTTTCTTTACTATATCTATAAGAACATAAAAAAGTTCTCCCTGAGCTGTTGGTGTTAAATCTTCATAATTAACCCTTCCTTTTACCTTCATTATTTTATCTCTTTTCTCAAGCTCTTTTCCAACATAGACCCTTTCTCCTATATTGAGTGTGACATCTGGTTTTGGAGTGAGTTCAAGTAATGTAAATTCTTTTTCACCTATTCCATAGGCAACAGGTATCCTCCTATAACCAGTTCTTCCTGAGGGTAAATAATCCAAAATATAAACAAAATCTTCCATTCTGCCTCCTATTTATATTTTTTAACCAGTTCAATAATTTTATTTATTTCCTCGTCAGATGGCATGTATGTTTCTTTTGCAAATATTGCAACTACTTCGTCTTTTTCTACTGGCAATAAATCCGCTATTTTGCACGCCTGTTTTTCATTAATTCTTCCTATTTTCATTAGCTCTTCTACAAGCTCCCTCCCTTCCTTAATGCTTATCGAAGATACTTTTTCGCTGTGTTCAAGAGCTATTTTTTGCTCCCTATTTAGTTCTCTTTTACTGCTAATCTTGCTCAATATATCTTTTATTTCAGAAATAAGGAGAATTTTCATCCTGATACCCTTCTCAAATGTTCAGGATAAGCGATTATATGCTTTATTTTGTTACCATCTCTTATCTTTAGTATATATGCCTTCCCCTGCCTCCCTGCGATGCTACCCGTTTTTCCCTGGTAGCGGGGATGGGGCATTCCATAATGGACAGAGGGATCTATCACTATTGCAACCTTTTCTCCCTCCTCAAATTTTTGCATTGCTCTTGTTATAACATTCATTTTTCCTTCTCTAAATTTTTTTCCCAATTTTTTTCTTGTTTTGCTCCTAAATCCTCTAGATCTTCTCATTTTCATCACCCACGTATATTACATCCAACTCTTCTACTTCTATTTCTGAGCCATATAACTCGCTAAGCGAAGGTATTGTCCTTCCATTATCTCCTGTTATGAGTTCCTTTATGTAAGTCCCGGCTTCTGCAACGACTTCAATTACTGCTTCATTCATTTTAATTTCCATTATTTTTATATCTATTATTTTTCTTTCCCTTATTTTTTCTGCCCGTCTATGGGAAACCCTGCTTGGAGTGCGTTGAGCTATTTTTCTACCCCTTAATGCATTTACCGCTTCATTAATTTTTCCATCGCCAGTGAATTTTATCTTTACCCTATATACTTTCTCGTATTTAGCACTTTTCAATTTTTCTATCTCGTTCCTGCTGGCATATCTTAAATTGCTTACCTCCACTTTTCCTTTTGCATATTCATTTATTTTTTTCTCAAGAATTTTTAAATCTATTTTTCTTTTTTTTGGATTCCTTAATTCAAGTATGAAGGGTCTGCCATTTCCAAGCATCAATACATCTATATCCTCTCTTCCCGCTCCATGAAAACTTTCGTCTTCTGCTTCAAACTGATGCAATGCTTCGTGAGCAATCAGTTCTTCCACACTTTCCTCATACATTTTCCCCTTATAATTGCAATATTTACATCCTATTCCTCTGCATTTCCTGCAATACCATTTTGTCTGAGGAATGCCCCTGATTAGCTTTTTGTATCTTCCATATATAAAAACTGGTTTTACATCCAATTTAACTCTATCAAATGAGGTGTCTATTATACCAACAATATCTGGAGATTCAAAATCAACTGTTTTTCCAGTAATTTTTTCAATTATTTTTCCTACCTCCCTGTCTATTTCCCTTTTTATGCTTTCACTATAATCTGTTTCTATTTCTTTTTCCTTCATTATTATTTCCTCATCAATCATGCACCCGACCAGAAAACTATCGAATTCATATTTTTTCATTTCTTCCATCAAAATTTTTGCATAATTTTCTATTTCCCCAGATATACCTGAACAAAGCCAGCATTTTTTTGGAGGAGTTTCATCAATTTTAAGTAGCGAGCAAAATTTTTTTCCTCTTTCATAATTTTTTAGTCCGTCTTTTAATTTTGCAAATTGTCTTCCAAGGCATGAATTGCAGAGCCCATAACTGGCTATTTTTTCAATCTCTTTCATATTTTCTATACCCTTTTGCAATGATATATACTTCACTGCTTGCTTTTCTGCTCGCCTGCGGGCGATGAAGTTTTACCATCCTGAAGGATTTTTTAACATCTTCTAAAAATTCTTTAAAGTCACTGCCTTCGAAGATTTTACAAACAAAATTTCCACCTTCTTTTAGAAATTCTTTTGCAATTTTAAAGGCATGCTCGCATAGCCATACACTCCTTGCCTGGTCCATTTCATACTTTCCAGATAAGTTGGGGGATGCATCACTTATAACTGCATCAACCTCGCTTGCAATATCTTTTATTCTTGAAACAGTATTTTCATCGGTGATATCTCCTTCAATAAATTCGACACCCTCAATAGGCATCATTTTTTTTATATCAATCGCTATAACCCTTCCATATCTGGAAGCAACCTGGCTCCATCCCCCTGGTGACGCCCCGAGATCAATTATAATGCTTCCTTTCCTTAAAATATGATATCTGTTGTTTATCTGAATAAGTTTAAAAGCACTTCTCGCTCTATATCCCTGCTTTTTCGCCTCTTTGTAGTAATGGTCCTTTTTTCTTTCGGAAATCCATTTCATTAAAGAACAACATCAAGGTCAAGTTCTTCAGCAAGTTCCTTATATCTATTCCTTATTGTAACTTCTGTAACACCAGCAACATCCGCAACCTCCCGCTGTGTTCTTCTTTCCCCACAGAGTATTGATGCAATATAAATTGCTGCTGCAGCCACACCTGTTGGCCCTCTTCCAGAAGTAAGCTCCTTGTCTTCAGCTTGCTGAAGTATTTCAAGCGCTTTTGTCTTCACTTCCTCGCTAAGATTTAGTTCAGAGCAAAACCTCTCGACATAATCCTGCGGAAATGTTGGCATAAGTTTTAGATAAAGCTCCCTCGCCAAAAAGCGATATGTGCGTCCTATCTCCTTCCTATCGACTTTGGATGACATTGCCACCTCATCAAGTGTGCGCGGCACCCCGCACTGCCTGCAGGCGGCGTATATTGCTGCCGCCGTCACCCCCTCGATGCTTCTCCCTCTTATAAGGTTCTTTTCCACAGCCCTCCTATAAACCATTGCGGAAGCCTCTCTTACATTTCTCGATAAGTTCATATCAGTTGCTATTCTATCCAGTTCCTGTAAAGCTGCTGCAAGACTTCTTTCTGAAGAGCCTCCTACTCTTATTCTTCTCTGCCACTTCCTGAGCCTGTATAGCTGTGCCCTGTTTCTTGTTGGAATTGATTTTCCGTAGCTATCCTTGTTTTTCCATCCGATTACCGTGCTTAGCCCCTTATCCGCTGCTGTATAATCAAGAGGTGCTCCTGTTCTTGCTCTCTTTTCTCTTTGTTCTGGGTCAAAAGCGCGCCATTCAGGCCCTTGGTCAATGTATGCATCATCAACAACCAGCCCACAATCTTGGCAAACAAGCTCTCCTCTCTCATAATCTTGAACAAGATGGGTTGAACCACATTCGGGACACTTTTCAATTTCCTCTATTTCAGCTTTTTTCTTAACCATTTTCATCCCTTTTTAAATTTTTCGGCAAAATAAAAACATTCTAATATATAAAGTTTTTGGTCATGTCCAGTATTTCCGAATGTTGTGTTAGATTTTGATTTTTGCAATCAAATTTTTTGCAAAAAAATAAAAAATTTTTTATCAATTTAATTTAATTGTTCTGAAAACAAAAAATCAAAAAATAATTTCTTCTCTATAAAAATATTAGCGAAAGATAGTCCTATAACTTTCGAGATAAATTATTAAAAAATTTTGATGATTTTTTCATCGATTCTTTTAGCACAATTAATATTACATAGAACTTTTCTTTGCTTTATTAAATCAAGAATAGAATCTTTCCACTTTTCAGCTATTATAGAAATAAATTCTCTTATAAAGTACCACAGATTATAAAGGATAGCAGAAAATATGAAAAAGAAAAACCTTATAATAGGATTCTCTGTCTTCGTTTTTATCATAAAATTCTCTTGAGCATCTCTATAAAAATTTTCTATGTTCCATCTTCTCCTATATAGATCTGCAAGACTAAGAATATTTGATTCATCAATTTCAATGTTTGTGCAGAAAACATCGAAATTTTTCCAATTTTCTTTATATTTGTTACCATTTGGAATGAAGAACAAGTTTGTTTTTATTTCTTC
>JACIWB010000006.1 GCA_014361245.1 Thermoplasmatales archaeon
TATATGCTCTCCTACTAAGACTTTTGACCATAATTCCAGATCTCTCAAACTCATATCAAAAAACACCATCAATATATAAAGAGCTACATATTGTGTAGGTGATAATTTAAATGATCTTCCTCTTGTGCTCTTTTTCTCAAATGGTTCTCCAATTTCATCAGCCAATTCTATAAGAAATTTTAATATTTTCTTAACATCAAAATCACTAAATTTTTTGTTATATTTCTTCCAATAACCTTCTTTCTTCATTTTCCCATCCCCTTTAATAGTAATCTAATTTGGGTACATTAATTTTTTGATTAATCGACAACCCCCTGAAGACAGAAAAAATTAAAAATTAGAAATATATTGCGAGTATGCCGACAATAATTGAAAAAATTTTTCAAAACCATACAGGAGATAGGGTAGAAGTTGGTGAAACAATATGGCTCGAAATTGACTTAAGAACCGCACGCGACTTTGCTGGGGCAAATGTTGTAAAAAATTTAATTGAAAATTATGGAGGAAATTATGTAAATAATGCTTCAAAAACATTTTTTACATTTGATTGCAATGCCCCAGCAAATACAATTGAATATGCAACAAATCACCAAATATGCAGAAAATTTGCAAGAGAAAATGGAATAAAAATTTATGATGTAGATAGTGGTATAGGAAGTCATGTTGTAATTGAGGAAGGGCTCGCATATCCAGGCGTAACCGCGGTTAGTACAGATAGTCACTTCAATCTTTTAGGGGCAGTGGGGGCATTCGGACAGGGAATGGGAGATGTGGATATTGCCTTTGCTTTTAAAACAGGAAAGATATGGTTTGAGGTTCCGCCAACAATAAAAGTTAATTTTCTTGGTATGCCATCTGACGCATGGAGTGCCAAGGATTTAGCCCTTCTCTGTGTAAAGGAATTGAAAAGGGTTGCACTAGGAAAAGCAATAGAATTTTATGGAGATATAATTGATTCCCTCTCACTCGATGGGAGAATAACTCTCTCTTCAATGGTTACTGAAATGGGGGGAATAGCTGGTTTTATTACTCCAGATAAAAGAATAATAAGTTTCTGTGAAAAAAATTCTGGAAAGAAAATAAAGCCAGTATATGCTGACGACGCAAACTATGAAAAGGAAATAGATATAGATGTAAGCACTCTTGAACCAATGGTTGCTCTTCCTCCTTCCCCAAGTAATGTTAGGAGGGTGAGGGATGTTGGAGATGTAAAGATTGATAGTGTTTTTATCGGCTCATGCACAAATGGAAGAATGGATGACATGCTTTCTGCATGGAAAATAATAAAAGGAAAAAAGATAAGCGAGGATGTAAAAATGAAGATAGTTCCAGCAACCAGGAGAATATGGAAGGAAATGCTTGATAAAGGCTTGATAAAAGATTTTTTTGAGGCGGGGGCTATAGTTAGCCATGCATGCTGCGCCGGATGCGCTTCGGGGCAGATAGGGATGACGGGCATTGATGAAAATCAGGCATCTACTTCAAACAGGAATTTCAAGGGAAAGCAGGGGGCGGGTAATACATATCTTGTGTCGCCAGCAACAGCGGCTGCGAGTGCTTTAAGTGGATATATTACGGGAGGTGATGAGATATGAAAATATGCGGGAGGGTTTGGAAATTAGAGAAGGATGGGAAATTGATTGATGATATAGATACAGATATGATTTATCATAACAAGTATTTACACATAACTGATAAAAAGGAGATGGGAAAATATGCTTTCAGCAATTTACAGGGATGGGAGGATTTCCCTAAAAAAGCAAAGAAGGGAGATATAATTTTTGCTGGAGAAAATTTTGGATGCGGATCATCTCGCCAGCAAGCGGTGGATTGCTTTATTCAGCTAGGTATAAATGCAATTGTTGCAAAATCTTTCGGGGCAATATATAGGAGAAATGCAATAAACAGCGGACTTGTGGTAATTGAATGCAAAGATATAGATAGAGTAGATATAAAAAATGGGGAAGAGATAGAGATAGATTTGATAAAAGGAGAAATAATTAAGAATGGAAAAATTTTAATAAAAGCAACACCAATGAGCGCCATTCAATATGCTATTTATAAAGCAGGAAATCTTTTTGAATACGCAAAGTCAATTCAATGAGTACATTCTATTACTTTATGAATTATTTCCTGCACACCATTTATTAATCTGTTGGACAACTCTATCAGGAGCATTTCCTCAAGGGTTTCTTCCTTTATTATTTCCATTTTAATCCCCTCCCGCGGGTAAAATGTAAAACAAAAAGGTATATAATATATTTTCTAAAAATTTTAATATTTCTTGACTTCTATTTTATCTTCCATATATATTCTCATCCCATCAAAAGCGGATATCGTTGGCACACCTGTTTTTTCAGATAACCAGTTTGCCTGCTCTGTTGCATGAGGTATTGTTTTCAATCCCATATGCGTAAGAACCGCAATTTCTGGTTTAACTCCTTCTATAAGGCCTGCGGCGTCTTCGGTGGATAGGTGAAAAGGTATTTTTCCATTAAGAGGGCGTGTTAGGCAAATTATAAGGATTCTGCTCCCTTTATGCGCTTTTATTAGTTCATCAAAGATTTGAGTGTCGCTTGTATATGATAACTTTCCATTTTCAAGATTTATTTGGAAGCCAACGGTTGTTTTATCAGAATGAATTGCAGGAGTAATAATCATTTCATACAATTCTTTTATTATTATTTTTTTTCCAGGTTTTGCAACCATGACATCTTTCACCAAATTTTTATGATAAAATGATATAGGGCGGTAGTTATTTATTCCTTCAATAACACTCTCACTTCCTATAAGCATTCCTCTCTTAATTTTACCACCCATTGTCATTGCCTCAATCAATATCTCCGCATCATTGTAGTGGTCTGGATGGGCGTGTGAAACAAAAATAACATCTGTTTGAGTTGGATTCAGATTAAGATTATACATTTCCACAAGAGCACCCGGCCCGGGATCAGCATGCATAAGCAAACCTTTTTCCGCTATGTATATACCTCCAGTTTTTCTACGCTGGAAGATAGTTGCAAATCTCCCTCCGCCGGTGCCAATGAATGTTATCTTGCTCATCACCCAGAAATACATTTAATCCTATAACTTTTTTGCAAAGGGAAAAAAATATATAAAAGTTATATATTCAGTGGAAAGATGGTAACAGTTGAGGAAAGTTTATGCAGGATTGAGATACTGAAGGAAGGAAGAGAATTTATTGCAAGGGCCAAAATGCAGGGGGGAACAAAAGAATACAGAAATACAATATTTGAAGACTTACTAAGAGAGCTATTCATCGACCTACAGGAAGAATTTGGAGAAATTTGATGGTTGTAAAAGATAAAGTTGGAAGACAGAGATACATATTATTTACTGCAGAGCATGAAAAAGTAAGATTAATTAAAGAATACAAAAATAAATTGAAATTAATATTTTACGATGGAAAATATGGGTTGGTTAAATGCTCGCATCTTGAAAAAGAAAAAGTTATAAATTTTTTAAATTCAATAGATTGTAAAACTTTATACACTTCTGGAACAATAAAGAAAATAAGAAAAATTCTCAATAATTTTTCGAAAGACGGAGCCAGCTAACGCTTTTTTCCCCACAAATAAGACATTTTTCTTCGCATTTTTCTTCCTCAACAGGAATACCAAGGCTTTTCATTGAAAATTTTTCCTCCGCCTTTTTTCCACACTCCTCTTTCCCACACCATGGAATTTCTAAAATTCCTTCTTCAATTTTCTCCTCTTTTATTCTATGTATATTTTCTTTTAAAAATTTTTCCGCATTTTTATAAAGTCTTTTATCATATTCTTTCAATTCATTTTTTATTCCTTCTATATCATCTCTTCCAATAGTTTTTTTGATTCCATCTCTTGAAACAATTGTAATAACATTTTTTTCAATATCCTTTGGTCCTATTTCAATTCTGATAGGGATACCTTTTAATTCCCAGTCAAAAAATTTACTTCCAGGTGTTTTATCCTCTCTAAAATCAATAAAACTTCTTATGTCATTTTTCTGAAGTTTTTCATTCAAATGATTACATTCCTCAATTATTTTTTCTTTCCATCCCTTGAAAAATATAGGTATGATTACAACCTGTATCGGCGCTATGGATGATGGTAACTTTATCCCTTTCTCATCTCCATGCAGTCCTACGATAGCTCCTAAAACTCTTTCAGACATCCCATATGTTGTCTGATGGCAGTAATAATGCTTCCCATCAAGCCCTTCATATTTTATCTCAAATGGACGGGAAAAATTCTCCTTATATTGATGTATTGAACCAACCTGCAAGCTTTTAGTGGATGGCATAAGCACATCTAGTCCGATTGAGTAATCCGCACCCGCAAACTTATCCCAGTCGGGGCGCCTGCTCGCAATGAAGGGAATGCAGAGGGCAGAAAAAAATGATTTGGCAATTTCCAGATCCTCCTTTATCTGTCTTTCCGCATCTTCAAAATCTTTGTGGCATGTGTGGGCTTCAAAAAAATGAATTTCTCTAACCCTTATAAATGCCTTTGTCATTTTTGTTTCATATCTGAATGTATTTACAATCTGAAATGTTTTTAGAGGCAGGTCAGCGTGTGAGCGAATCCATAGAGAAAAAATGGAATATAAAGCGGTTTCTGAAGTTGGACGCAGAAGCATTTTTTCATCAAGTTCATTATCGCCCGCATGAGTAACCCAGTATACTTCAGATGAAAAACCCTTTATATGCTCTTCTTCTTTTTTAAAAAGACTTTCTGGAATTAGAAGAGGGAAATAAACTTCCTGATGCCCTGTTTTTTCCATCTCTTCTCTTATAATTTTATCTATATTTTGCATTATTTTCCAACCATATGGTTTCCATATATTCATACCCTTTATAGGGTATCTTTTGTCACATAAATCTGCTTTTTCAACTATTTCATTATACCATTCATCAAACTTTTCTTTATCAATCATCCTAACAGAAAATATTTTCATATTAAAATAATTAATGCAAAACACAACAAATTTATAAGCACAAAAATACTTCATGGAAAATGAGTAGCTATAATCCATTTGAGGTTGAGAAAAAATGGCAGGAAAAATGGCAGGAAATGAAAATTTACAGATTTAAACCAGGAAAAAAGCCCGTCTATTCCATAGATAACCCTCCAAGATATGCTTCTGGAGCACTTCATATAGGGCATGCTGTTCATTACACCCATATAGATTTTGTTGCAAGATATAAAAGAATGCGGGGCTATAATGTATTTTTTCCTCTATGCTTTGATGTAAATGGAATACCAATTGAAGAAAGAGTTGAAAGGAAATATGGAATAACAAGAAAAAATATAGAGAGGCATAAATTCATCGAGCTATGTAAAAAGTTTGCTGATGAAAACATAGAAGAGATGATTCGTCAATTTATCATACTGGGACATTCAATGGATGATAGCATTTATTATAGAACAGATGCTGAATATTTTAGAAGGCTTACCCAGATTTCTTTTATAAGACTTTACAAAAAAGGGCTTATTTATAGAGGAAAATTTCCTGTAAATTGGTGCCCTAGATGCATGACCGCAATGGCAGATGCTGAAATAGAGCATGTTGAAAGAAAAACATTGCTAAATACAATAAAGTTTTATCTTGCAGAAAGTTGCAAGGGAAATGGAATAAAAAAAGATGAAAGAGGTAGCTATATTGAGATAGCAACAACCCGCCCCGAAATGCTTTCCACATGCCAGATTGTTGCTTTAAATCCAAATGACGAGAGAAAATTAAATTTGGTTGGAAAAGAAGTTATAGTTCCAGTATATGGAAAAAAAGTAAAGATTTTTGAAGATGAAAGAGTTGATCCAAATTTTGGGACAGGAATAGTAATGATATGCACAATCGGGGATAAAGATGATTTGGAATGGGCAATGAAATATTCCTTGCCAATTGAGATATGCATAAATGAAGATGGAACGATGAATGAACTTGCGGGAAGATATAAAGGGCTAAGAATAGAGGAAGCGAGGAGAAAAATAATAGAAGAGTTAAAGAAAGAAAATTATATCACTAGACAGGAGGAAATTGAGCAGAGCGTCGGCGTGTGCTGGCGGTGCAAAACACCGATAGAATTTATAAATGCGGAGCAGTGGTTTTTGAAAATGTTGCCTATAAAAGAGGAAATAATTGAAGTTGCTAAAAGAATGGAATGGTATCCAGATTATATGTTTAAGAGATTTGAGGAATGGGTGAATTCACTTGAATGGGATTGGGTAATTTCAAGGCAAAGATATTTTGCCACTCCCCTCCCCCTGTGGGAATGCAAAAATTGCAAGGAAGTGGTTCTTGCTGATGAAAAAGATTGCTATGTTGACCCAACAATAGATAAACCCCCTTTTGATAGCTGTCCAAAATGCGGTGGACCTCTGAAAGGATGTGAGGATGTTTTCGATACCTGGATGGATTCTTCTATAACTCCTCTATTCAACACTTTCTGGGAAAGAGATGAAAATCTTTTTAAAGAACTCTATCCAATGTCGCTCCGCCCGCAGGCGCATGATATTATAAGAACATGGGCTTTTTATACAGTTCTGAGATGCTACCTCCTTACAAATGAAAAACCCTTTGAGGAGATAATGATAGATGGGTTTATACTTGCCCCAGATGGAAAGCCGATGCATACTTCTCTTGGAAATGTCGTTGACCCGCTTGAAGTAATAGAAAAGAATGGAAGCGATGCTCTGCGATATTATGCTTCAACTTGCAAACTTGGTGAGGATAATCCATTCCGCCCAAAAGATGTTGTTAGAGGAATAAGATTGATGAACAAGTTATGGAATGTTGAAAATTTTATAGGGAATCTAATTAAAAGTAAGCCAGAAAAATGCGAGCTGAGGATAATTGATAGATGGATTCTTAGCATATACAGCAGGGTAATTAAAAAAGCAACTGAATATATGGATAAATTTGAATTTTCTAATGCAATGAAAGAAATTGAATATTTTCTCTGGCACGAATTTGCAGACCACTATATAGAAATGGTAAAACATAGAATTTATGAGCAAAAGGATGAAGCATCTTTATACACTCTTTATGTTATAGGACTTGGATTGCTCAAGGCATTTTCTCCATTTTTACCATTTATAACAGAGGAAATTTATGATAATTTTTATAAGAAATTTGAAGGCGATGAAAGCGTGCATACCTCAAAATGGCCTGAACCAATTTTAATAGATGAAGAAGCGGAAAGAGAAGGAGAGATAGTTAAAGAAGTAGTATCTGAAATAAGAGGATGGAAAAGCAAAAATGGAATACCATTGAATTCTTCGTTATCAAAAGTCATAATATATGGTAATGTAAAGGAGGAGGACATAATTTCTGGAACTCTCAAAATAAAGGAAATAGTTTATGAAGATAAGTTGAATATTGAGAAAATAGCTTTTCCAATTTATAGCAAAATTGGGCCATATTTCAAGGAAAAAAGCAAAATTGTTATAGAGGAAATTAACAAAAATGGAAAGAAAATTGCGAGGAAGATTGAAGAAGATGGATTTTATTCTTTCAACTTTAAAGGAGAAGAAATAAAGATAGATAAGGAATTTCTGGATATAAAAGAGGAAACAAAGGAAAATCTATTAAAGGCTGGAAATATATTCATCTTAGTAGAAAAATGATGAAAAAAACAATTGCCAAGATAATTGCAATAATTGTAATATTAATTATGATTTTATCAGGATTTATTGCAATTTTTTATAGGTAAGTTTTATTTCCTATAAATGCATTTTAATCATGCTCAAAATAAATTTGCTAAATATGAAAATGAAAAATCCTCTTATGCTTGCTTCTGGCGTACTTGATTTAACCAAGGAGAGCATGGAGAAATTTAAGGATGCTGGAGCGGTTGTTACAAAATCTGTTGGAAAGGAAGAAAGAAAGGGATATAAAAATCCTGTTTTTTTTGAAACAGAATGTGGAATATTAAATGCAATTGGGTTAGCAAATCCTGGAATAGATAATTATTTAAAAGAGATAAAGGACATAAAAATAGATAATCTTATTGGAAGTGTATTTGGAAAGGAAGCAGACGAATTTTTATTTGTAGCAAAAAAATTTTCAAGATATGTCAAGGCAATAGAAATGAACATGAGCTGTCCCCATGCAAAAAAATTGGGGGCGGAATTTCCAGATGAAGAGATAAAGAATGCTGTTGAAATGGTAAAAGAAGTGGGTAAGCCTGTTTTTGTGAAGATTAGCGCAGAAAATTCTTTAAAGAGAGCGGAGCTTGCCATCGAAGGCGGAGCCGATGCAATTGTTGCTATAAATAGCATAAAGGCGATGGCGATAAATATAGAAGTTAAAAAGCCAGTTTTAGGCAATATTTTTGGTGGATATTCAGGAAAAGCAATAAAGCCGATTGGGTTAAGATGTGTTTATGAAATTGCAAAAAATTTTGATTTGCCCGTTATAGGTGTCGGAGGAATATTGAATGCAAGAAATGTTATTGAATATATGATGGCGGGCGCGAGGGCGGTGCAAATTGGCGCAGGGTTATACTATAAAGGAGAAAAAATATTCAAAGAAATTTGCAAAGATTTGGAGAAGTGGTTAGAGAAAAATGGATATGAAAAAATAGAGGATATTGTAGGAATTGCAATTGAAAAATAAGTTTATTAACCGCTTATGTATTTTAAATAGTGGAGAAAGTTGATATTGTAATAGTTGGAGGAGGCATAGCTGGCTTAAGTTTAGGAAAATTTCTTGCAGAAAAAGGTGTGCCATTTGTAATATTTGAAGAGCATGATGAATTTTTTAAAAAAGCATGTGGGGAAGGAATAACTCAGAAAATTGCTGGATATGATTTTTTAGAGTTATATGGAAGTAAAAAAGGGGTGGAAAGGGAAATATGGGAAACAATTATATATACAAAATATGGAAAAATTCCTCTTGAAATGCCAATTCTTATGATAGATAAGAAAAAAGTTGAAGAAGAATTTGCAAAAAAAGCAGAAAAGCAGGGGGAAATAAGAAAGGGTGAAAAAGTTAAAAAAATAGAAGACGGGATTTTAATTCCACAGAATATAAAAGCAAAATTGATTGTTGGAGCAGATGGATTTTTTTCCATAACAAGAAAATATATAAATGTTAAGCCACCAAAAGAAGCTTTTGCAGTTGAAGGATACAAGGAAAATGTTGAAAAAGATGAAAGCAAATGCCATGTTATTTTGGAGGATAAAATGGTGAAACATGGTTATGCATGGTATTTTCCTAAAAAGAAAAGATGGAATATAGGAATTGGCTCTTTCAATAAAAAATATTTTAAAGAAGGATTTGAAAAATTCAAAAAGGAAAATTATTCAGTTGAGTGGAGAGGGGCATATATTCCAATGGGCAAGCCACTTCCTTCTTATGGAAAAAATGCTATTCTGGTGGGAGATGCCTGCGCCCATGTTTTTTCGAATGTGGGGGCGGGGAATATGCCCTCTATAATCTGCTCTTATATAGCTTCTGAATGCATTGAAAAATGGGTGAAAAATGATAGATATGAACTTGAAGAATATGAAAGAAGATGGAGGGATGTGCTTGGCAGGCAACTCAAGTATTCATATTATGCAGGAATTATATTTTTCAAGTTGATAGGAAGTGAATATATGAGGCATAGAATTTTAAAAAGAATTTGCAGTATTGTTTCAAAATTTTATAGAAAGATGTGCTAAAGATATATTATTCCATTTTCAGTTATTATTCCAGTTATATATTTTGAAGGAGTTATATCAAATGCTGGATTTCTTACATTTTTTGGTTTATAGGAATAAATTGAAGTAACTTCTTCTCTACTTCTTTCCTCAATTTTTATTTCCTTTCCATTTTTTGCTTTTTTATCAAAAGTGCTTTCAGGGGCAGCAACATAAAAAGGAATGTCATTTTCATAAGCAACAACCGCTTTTTCATATGTTCCTATCTTATTTACAACATCATAGTTTTTTGCTATCCTATCCGCTCCAACTATAACCATATCTACTTCTCCTTTTTCCATTAAATAGCCAGCGGAATTATCAACTATAACAGCATGCTCTATTCCTTCATTTTCAAGCTCCCAGGAAGTAAGCAAACCCTGCAATCTTGGTCTTGTTTCATCAACCCAGACAAAAATATTCTTATTCTTTGCCATCCTTAATGGGGCGAGAGCTGTTCCATAATCAACTGTTGCAAGCGCTCCCGCATTGCAGTGAGTTAATATTTTCGCATTTTTCTTTATTAATTTTTTTCCTTCCTCTCCTATTCTCCTGCATCTTTCAACAATTTTCCCAGTATATTCCTCCGCAACCATTAACGCATCTTCCCCATTCTCAATTTTTTTAATCACATAATCAATTGCATAAAATAAATCATGGGCGGTTGGTCTGCTTTTTTTAAGCAACCCCGCAGCTTTTTTTGCATTCTCAGCCATAGCAATGCCATAAGCGGCGGCGCAACCGATGGCGGGTGCCCCTCTTACCACCATTTCCCTTATTGCATATGCGACTTCTCTTTCATTTTTTGCTTCAAAAATTTCAAAATGAGAGGGAAGTTTTCTCTGGTCAATAATTCTGAGGCAATTTTTTTCAAACCATAGGCTCCTCATCTGCTTTCCTTTTACAAGCATTTTCCACCTCCTTCAGTGTTTTTCCAGTTATAATTTTTCCAAATCCTTCTATCTCCACTTCTTTTTCATTTCTCAATTTTTTCAATGCTTCCATCGCAACTTCAAATTTTGCCTTACCCTTTCTTCTGAAAATTGCTATTGCATTTATTTCTTCTTTACTGTAAAGCAGGCAGTGAATTGGTGCATCCTCGCACGGTTCTTTAATTCCTATAACCATTGCAACATCATTGGCTGGATTATAATCTACAATTTCAACAAAATCTGAATTTTTTAAATTACTGAAATCTACTTGCGAGGCATTTATTAAAATTCTTTTCCCGTATCTAACGCTTATACTGAATTTATCATCTTTTTTATGGCATATTTTTTTTAATTCCTCCACCAGCGGATTTTTTATCTCTTCATAAGAAAGGAAAAAAGTATTCATTTTAAAGGAATCATGCATAGAAAAATAAAATCCTCATTTCCTTTGTTTTTGAATTGATGCATTTCATTTGGCAAAACAAGGACAAAGTTTCCTGGCTTAAGTTCATGCTCCTTACCCTTTTCATCAATTATTGCTCCTTTTCCTTGCAAAACAAAAACTTCATGTTCCCAGTCATGCCTGTGAAGAGGTGTATGCCCATCTTTACCAACAACAAATCTCCTCATTGCAAAATTTGGGGCAATTTTTTCATCTATAAGCCATTGAATTCTAACATTTTTCGCTCCTTCTTCATTAACCTCTTTCTCATCTATTTCTGCATAATTTTTTACAATCATAAAACAAAAATATTTAAGGAATATAAATAATGCTCGAAATCATCTATGAAAACATGCAAATCTATATCCTTCCAAATCAATTGTAATAAATTTATATCCAAGCTCTTTTAGTCCCTTTATAATTTCCTCTCTTATCTCTTTTTGAAAAATTTTCTCAATTTCTTCCAGTTCTATTCTTGCAATAGGAAAGTGGTCTCTAAGCCTTACAACATTGAAGCCAAATTTTTTCAGCAATTTTTCTCCTTCCTCGATTCTTTTAAGGGAAGCAGTTGTTATGGGCACATCAATTGGAATTCTCGAAGCTAAACAAGCATTGGATGCTTTATTCCATATTGGAATTCCCATTTCCTTTGATATGTATCTTATCTCTTCTTTCCTCAGCCCTGCCTCTTTTAGCGGGCTTCTTACTCCTTCTTCAGCAAGAGCTATTTTCCCGTATCTTATATCTTCCTCATCTTCAGCATTTGTTCCATCTGCAATCCAATTAAAATTTCTTTCTTCAGCAATTTCTTTCAATTTTTTAATAAGAATTTTTTTGCAAAAATAACATCTGTTGAAAGGATTGGATGAAAAATTAATGTTTTCAAGCAATGAGTAGTTAATTACTTCATGGCTAACATCTAAAAGCTTGCAAATTTTTTTTGCATCTTCAATATCCTCTTTGCTTTCTACTTCTGTTTGAGCTGTTACAGCGAGTAAATTTTCTTTTCCAATAACTTTTCTTGAAACAGCAAGAAGAAATGTTGAATCAACTCCTCCAGAATATGCAATTATAAAGCGACCCATATCTTTTAAAATTTTCTCCAATTTTTCCAGCTTATCATTTAACATCATTTTTAAATTGTTTTTAAATATTTAATGATATTACCTCATGCTTTCAATAATAATACTTGCAATAGTTTTCATTCTAATAGCAATAAGGAGAATAGGAAAAATTAATCTCCAGATATGGCAGATAATGCTTTTCGGTGCAATAGCAGTATTGCTTACAGGACAAATTTCCCCTTTAAATGCTTTAAGAGCAATAGATGTTGATGTAATGCTTTTTCTTTTTGGAATGTTTGTTGTTGGCTCAGCTTTAGAAAAAAGTGGCTATCTGATGGAAATTTCAGATAAACTTTTCAGCAGAGTAAAATCTATTGACCAACTTCTATTACTTATATTATTTACAATGGGTTTTCTTTCAGCAATTCTTATGAATGATACAATTGCAATTATAGGCACACCACTGATGCTTATTTTATCAAAAAAATATAAGGTCGAGGCGAAGTTGCTTTTATTAACACTTGCATTCGCTGTAACAATAGGAAGCACTGCAAGCCCTATAGGAAATCCCCAAAACCTTTTAATTGCTGGAAAACTCCATGATCCTTTTTCAACCTTTTTTAAATATCTTTTTATTCCATCAATAATAAACATTTTCATAGCCTATATAATCCTGAAAATTTTCTGGAGAAAAAAATTAAAAATAGAGAAATGCCATCAGGAAGAAAAAATGGAAGGAGATGCAACCCTTTCCAAACTCTGCAAAATTTCTATTTTAATTATTTTAATTATGATATTTATGAGAATAATCGGAATAAACATAAAACTTGTATATATAGCAACATTTGCATGTTTGCCCATACTAATATTCAGCAGGATTAGAATTGAAATAATAAAAAAAGTTGATTGGCAAACCCTAATTTTCTTTGCATCGATGTTCATAGTTACAAAAAGTGCATGGGAAGGCGGTTTCTTCCAGAAAATGATGGGAAGCGCATCAATCGAGACAATTTTTCTTACAAGCACAATTTTCAGCCAGTTCATCTCAAATGTTCCACTTGTCGCTCTCTACCTCCCGATGCTCCCAGCAAGCTCAATAAAGGAGATGATGGCGCTCGCGGGCGGCTCCACGCTCGCTGGCAATCTCTCCATATTGGGGGCGGCGAGCAATGTGATAATAATTCAGAGTGCAGAGAAGAGGGGGACGACAATTACTTTATTTGAGTTTGCGAAGGTTGGAATTCCGCTCACGATTTTGAATGTTCTTGTTTGCTGGCTATTCATACTATTTATCTAATTATCAATGCTTCCGAGTGTAAAATATTTCCTTTTCTCCAAAATATCCTTTATTTTAATAATTTCATCTGATATTTCTTCCCTAAATTCTGGTATTTTTTTATTAATTCCTCTTTCAGTTACAAAAAATGATATAAATTTGTGTGGAGTAAAATCAAAATAAAAATTTCTTATTTTCAAATTTTTTATATTTGTTTTCCATATCTCTTCCCTATTTTCTTCTTTAATTGCGACAAAAGGAAATCTTTTATAAGAGGATGAGAGAACATAAAAAGGTTTTTTATTCATTTTTGCAAAAACAGCAAGTGGATATGTGCCCACTTTATTTACTATTCCGTCATCAAGAATTGCATCCGCCCCAACAATTACAGCATATACATCCTTAATAAAAGAATAAATTGCACAATCAGCAACAAGCGTTACTTTTTTCCCAGAGAGATTTTTTGCAAGAATTCTTCCTTCATATCTTGGCCGAGCTTCAGAGCATATAACTTCTGCTTCTTTTGAGAGAAAAAACTTTTCAACAGTAGAACTTCTGCTGTAAGTTAAAATTTTTGAAAAATTAAGTTTCATTGAATTTTTTAAAACTCCATCATTTGCCTTTTCAATCAATTCAAATTTTTTTATCGCATCCTCACCATAAATGAATGAAAAATTTGCTATATTCCATATCGAACCCATTGAAGGATAGAGAGAAAGGAAGGATAGGCATTCATCAAAAATATTCTTTTTTCCAAGAAATTTTTTTATTCTCCTTATAAATTTATTTTCTATCTCACTTGCCCCAGAAATTCTATCCTGCCTCATGCTATATAAAGTCCGCCATTTACATTTATTGTTTCGCCAGTAATATAATCTGAGAGATTGCTCGCAAGAAAGAGGCATACATTTGCAACATCATCTGGTAATCCAATTCTTTTAAGAGGTATTTCATTCACCCTGCGCCTCCTTTCCTCCTCGCTGTAGTTTGCTATGATATCTGTATCTATTATACCAGGAGCAATTGCATTCACATTTATATCTGGAGCAAGTTCTATTGCCAAGCTTCTCATAAGTCCCAAAAGCGCGGACTTTGAAGCAGCATAGTGCGCTCCATGAGAAGAGCCCCTTAATGCTAGCTGGGAGGAAATGAAGATTATTTTTCCTTTTTTCATATAAGGCAGGCAGCATTTGCACATGTTGAAAGATGATTTAAGATTAAATTTTATTGTTTCATCCCATTCTTCCTCGCTTAAATTATCAAATTTTTTTCTCTTATATATCCCTGCATTGTTTATTAAAATATCAACTCCTCCAAATTTCTTAACAAATTTTTCAACTAATCTTTTTGCTTCCTTAAAATCTGATACATTTCCTTTGAGCAAAATTCCATCTGAAAGTTTTTTTACTTCATTCAAAACCTTCTTTGCTTCTTCTTCACTTTTTAAATAATTTATCCCAACTTTTGCACCATTTTTTGCAAAAAGAATTGCGGTTGCCTTTCCTATCCCGCGGCTTGCTCCAGTTATTATTGCCCTCTTACCTTTCAGCATTTTAGCAATCTGCACATTTTAACTACTGCCTCAACCGCATCTTTTGCCCTGTCTATTCTTTCCTCCGCCTGCAATCTTGTTATTCCGTGTCCCGTTATTGCCAAGCCAACAGGCTTTCCATATTCTACCGATAAATCCATTATTTTCCTGCAGGCATTGTGCATAACAACTTCATCATGCTTTGTTTCTCCATGAATGACTGTTCCAATTGCAACAACACCATCAACATTCTTCATAATGCTTTTAACCCCAAGAGGTATTTCAAAAACACCAGGCACTTTTAATATTTTAACAACCTTTGCTCCAAGAAAATCTGCGTGCTCTTTCGCTCTTTCAAGCATCATCATTGTTATATCATAGTTGAACTCTGACACAACTATTCCTATTTTTATTTCTTCCTTCATTGCTGTTATATCTTTTACTATATTTATGTTTTTTCTGAAAAATATTTAAGTTCATCAAAATTTATTTGCATGGAAAAAATTTACAAAATGCCAAAAAAGTCATTTTATACAAAAAAAATTGCAAAAGGATGCAAGATTTGCCAGAAGGGAGCGAAGCTTGTTTTACTTATAACTGGATTGTGCTCCTCAGCCTGCTTTTATTGCCCCCTTTCAGAAAAGAAAAAGGGAAAGGATGTTATATACGCAAATGAAAAACTTGTTGAAAAAAAAGAGGATATAATTGAGGAAGCAGATCTCATAGATGCGGAAGGAACCGGCATAACGGGTGGCGACCCCCTGCTTGTAATTGATAGAACTGTTGATGCAATAAAAATGCTAAAGGATTATTTTGGCTCAGCCCATCATATTCATCTCTATACTTCAACATTTGATATTGAGAAAATTAAAGAGATTGAAAAAGCGGGCTTAGATGAAATAAGATTTCATCCACATACTGAGCATTGGAAAAATATAGAGGAAATAAATTTTGGGGAATTGATTAAAAATTGTGGAATTGATAAAGGGGTTGAAATTCCTCTCATACCTCATTTAAAAGATGAAACAATTAAACTTCTTGAAGATTTGCAGAAATATGATATTGATTTTGTAAATTTAAATGAGCTTGAATTTTCGGTAACAAATGTTGATGAGCTGAGTAAATATGGATATGTTGCAAAAAATGATATTTCATCGGCTGCAAAGGGAAGTGAGGAAATGGCCTATGAGCTTGTGGAGAGAAATTTTTCAATTCCTATTCATTACTGCTCCTCTTCTTTTAAAGATGCAATTCAGTTAAGGAAGAGAATAGAGAGAAGGGCGAGGAATGTTGCAAAAATTTATGAAATTATAACTGAAGATGGAACACTTCTTAAAGGAGTAATTTTTGCTGAAAAAGATAAGCTTGATGAAATAATTAAAAAATTTGAAATAGACGAAAAATTGATTGTATGGGATGAGAAAAAAAAGAGAATAGAAACATCTCCCTTTATTTTGGAAGAGATAGTTGATTACTTGCCATACAAATGCTGCATTATCGAGGAGTATCCAACCGCTGATAGACTTGAAGTGGAGATAACCCCTCTTAACTAAATTCCCGCCTCTTTGATAAAATTTCTGATAATATCTTTTATTTCTCCTTCCTCATTAAATCTCAATAAATTCATATTTTCTTTAACTATTTCTTCAACCTCTCCTATTTTTAATTTTTTAATTCCATCAGCTTTCATGAAAAGCAATTTTTCTATCAGAGAAAATGCGACTATTTCCCTCAAATTATAGACTTCTTTATTTGTAAAGAATATTATTCCAACTTTATCTTTTGCTCTAAATTTCATATCTGTTGCAACACCATAGAGCCCACCGGTATGCCCTATATAGGTTTCATTTCCTCTTTTCCATATCTGCCATCCCAAACCATATTGAAAATTATATTTTTTGCTTTCATATTGCACTTTATGCATTTCTTCAACACTCTCCTCGCCGAGTATTCTTACTCCTTCATATACTCCCCCATTCATATGTGCTATCAAAAATTTTGATAAACTAATTACATTTGTGCGAAGCCCGCCAGCTGGGTAATCAATTATGCTGTAATGGAGCAATGGATAATATTCACCTTCAAAAACATATGGAACTGCAACATTGCTTACATTTAAATTCCATAAAATGAAACTTGTATTTTCCATACCAATTGGATCAAAAATGTTTTTTCTGCAGTAATCTTCAAAGTTTTGCATAGAAACTATCTCCACAATATATCCAAGCAAGGAATAACCAACATTTGCATAATTCATCTCCTCTCCTGGCGCATAATCAGCCCATACCTGTGGCTTATAATTTATCCCTCCTGGTATCAAATATTCCTCAAGCCATGGATATGGATATCCAGAAAAATTCAGAGTTGCAGGAAAATGGCAATAGAAGGCAGGCGGGTCGCTCGCCAGGCTTGATTGATGGGCGAGTAGCATTCTTATTGTAATTGGTTTATCTGGATAATTTGGATTTCTTAAATTGAAGGGAAGATAATTATTAACATCATCATCCAAGCCCAATAAACCTTTTTCATATAATTGCATTATAGCGGTTGCTGTTATTGTTTTTGATATCGACGCAACTAAGTATATTACATTTTCATTCGCTTTTTTATTATTTTCTCTATCATAAATTCCATATCCCTTACTCCATACAACTTCATCGCCTTTAACTATGCATGCTGAAAGAGATGAAAAATGAGCGATTTCCATTATTTTTTCAATTTTATTATCGAAATCATTTGAATAAATTTTTGAATTTTTCAATATTTTCCCACTTGAAAATGTTATTAAAAGCAAAATTACCATGCAAAATACTGCTATTTTTTTCATAAAAATAATTTCATTGCGGGTATAAATATTTTGATTTTATTTGACTATTTCTTCCTTTTTTAAATCTTCCTCTATTATGGTTCTAAATGTTTCAAAGCCAACAGAGCGAGATATTATCTTTTTTGCTCCCGCTTCTATTAACTTTCTTGCTTTTTCTGTTCCATAAAAAGCAGTAAAACCGTAAATTTTTGCAGATGGATCAATGTTTAAAATTTCTTTAGTTGCCTCAATTCCATTTTTGAATGGTAACCCTATATCAACTATAACAATATCTGGCTTTTTTCCTTTTTCAATCAGATATTTATATTTTTCAATTCCTTCCTCACCATCATAAGCAGAAACTATTTCAACATTCAAGCTTGCTAAATATCTTTTTATCAGATCCTGTATCAACTCATCATCCTCTATTACGAGTATTAATCTCCTGTTTCCTAATTTTGATAGCATATTGCTAACAAAATAATTTCGGGTATTTAAACATTTCTATTATAAAATTTTAACATATTCCATTCCATCACTTGCATTATTTCTGGAGTAATCATATGCAAAAACTTCAAAATAAGATTTTTTAAATAATGAATGAGGCAGATTAAATGATAATGGCTCAATATATTGCTCTCCTAAAATTTTTCCATCTATCCTGTATTCAACAAGAAGTAAAGCATCTTCCTCTAACTCAATTTTTGCTTCAATTTTCCCTATAATAACCGTATTTTTTGATGGCATCAACTTTTTTCCAAAAGCATAAATAAAGCCTTTTTCAGGATAAATTATTTTTACAACCGGCTTCTCAAAGTCTTCTACATATTTTTTACCAGCTCCTATAATAAGCAATGGCTTCAATCCTTCAAAATTCAATTTTTCCCCTATCATAAAATTATGAATTGCATTTGCTGAAAGATTCAAAGAGGTTGCTTCAAGCAATAAATTCTGCCAGATTGCGCCCGCCTCATAAAACCATGCCCATGAGCTACCCGCCTTGCTTTCATTAAGATAAACAAAAATCAAATCAGCATTTCTCGCCCAAGATGGCTCGACCTCACTTCTCACATCTCCTTCAATTATTGTTTCAAGAGAATGATTTGCCGGCATATAATGGAAAAATCCAGATGAATTTGCAAAAAATATTTCAAGAGGATAAGTAGCATGCGAGCTCGGCACAGTGCGGTGGCGCCAACCCTGCGAGGCGTCGAAAAAGTAGGAGTAGCCATAGGAAGCCCATAGCAACTGAGATATTTCTCTTTCGTTAAGCCCTCCATATAAAAATGCTTCTATATTTTCTTCGGTCATTGCATCGACCAAACTTTTTCTGCCTCTTTCTGGAAATGGAAGGGAAGTGTTATAGGGAGAATAGGAAAAATTGTATGGTTTTAACGGATAGCCAACGGGCATAATTATAAGTGGCTTCTCATCAATTGGCAAGCCAATATAATAAAGTTCATATGCCTTTCCAGCTGTTGTTACGGTTCCCAGGCCAAGAGAATTTGAAATAAAATATATGTTCTGCCCGATGCTCCCCATTTGAAATGCTGAAAAATTCTCATTTTTTCCACGGCTTTTATTCCATGTCAGTCCTATTTTTATATAAGCAGAATCATAATCCCCTACCCATCTGAAATCTCCTTTTCTGAAAATTTTTAAGGAATGATTTAAAGGAATATATTTATACACCCCTTCTTTCATTATCACATAAATATTTACCGCATCCCTCCCATCTATGCTTGATATTTTTGAGGTTGCCCATAAAAGAGAGGAAATGTTTTCCATGGATATTTCTTTTTCAGAAAATTCTCTTATTGAAACTCTTCTTGAAATGGCATCTTCAAGAACAATTTCTGGTAGATATGGAGGTGGTAAAAAGATATAATCGCCGGATGAGGAAAATAAAAGCAAAATTGTTAGAAAAATTATTTTTTTCATTTTATCTCATTCATCTGAAAAGCTCTCCCAAAATATATTTCATGAGGAAGAATTATAGGAATTAAAAAACTTGTTACTGGAATTGGAGCAACATAAGATATGTTTCCATTGTAATAAACATCCGCCTTTACAAATCCACATGGAACTTCTTTTAAATTAACACTTGCCCCTAAGAAAGATATTCCCAAAACAAAAATGCTCGTCATAAATGCATAAATTTTTTTCATGTTTTTATATGTATAAAAATATATAAATTTATTGGATTTAAATGCATGCAAATCTGCGAAATAAAAGAAATTGTGGAAAACTCACCATACCATAAAACATTTTTCTTTTCATGTGATAAATTGAAAAAAGCCTTGCCAGGCCAGTTCATAATGCTATGGCTGCCAGGAATAGATGAAATACCAATGTCATTAAGCTATATAGGAAGCAGGCAGGCAATAACAGTGGAAAGAGTTGGAGAAGCAACAGAAAAACTTCATCGCATGAAAGAAGGAGATAAAGTTGGAATAAGGGGAGCATATGGAAATGGCTTCCGCGCAATCGGCAAAAAAGCCCTTTTTGTGGCTGGCGGCACGGGCGTTGCGCCGCTGATGCCACTAATAAGAAAATATAAAGGAGAGAAGCATGTTATTCTTGGTGCAAGGAATAAGGAATTGCTTCTTTTTTTGGATGAACTTGAGGAGATTGCTGAAATTTATATCTCAACAGAT
The DNA here is from genome assembly GCA_014361245.1 of Thermoplasmatales archaeon. Taxonomy (NCBI): domain Archaea; kingdom Methanobacteriati; phylum Thermoplasmatota; class Thermoplasmata; order Thermoplasmatales; species Thermoplasmatales archaeon. Next base: position 20,395 of record JACIWB010000006.1, read on the forward strand.
GATGGGAGTATTGGCTTCAAAGGATTTGCAAGCGATGTTGCAGAAAAGATTATGGAGGAGGAAAATTTTGATGTTGTATATACCTGCGGGCCAGAAATAATGATGAAGAAAATTCTTGATTTGTGCAAAAAAAATAAGATAAGAATGCAAGCGAGTTTGGAAAGATATATGAAATGCGGGGTTGGGATATGCGATTCATGCGCAATAGATGGATATCATGTTTGTAAGGATGGCCCTGTTTTCGACGATAAAATTTTAGAGAAAATTAAAGATTTTGGAAAATTCAAGAGAAATGAGGCGGGTAAAAGAATAAAGATATAGTTATTTCCATGTTTCAATAAATTTTTCAAAGCTTCTATCATAAGTTTTCTCAATTTCTGGAGGGAAAAAACAAGCTGGCATCTCTTTATTTCTTAAATGATATCTGAGGCATTCACAGCATATTCCCTTCCTGCTACATGGCTCATAGGTGCAAGGACATTCCTTTAAATTTCTCTCCTTTTTACATTCCATATTTCATCACCTCTTCTATTATTTTTTTATGATCAAAAGCAAGTTCTGGCAAATTATCTAAATCAAAAAATCTTGCATCAACCGCATCATCTCCAGCTTTTGGCTCATCCTCAGATTCAACTAAAAATACTATTGATATTACATGCCCTCTTGGATCTCTATCTGGATCGGAATAAACTCCAAATAATTTTTTAATTCTTACATTCATTCCAGTTTCTTCCTTTAATTCCCTGATTATTGCTTCCTCCACTCTTTCACCATACTCAACAAAGCCACCTGGTAAAGCCCATTTTTCCTTGAATGGCTCATTTTTCCTCTTTACCAAAAGAACCTTTCTATTTTTTATTAAAACCCCATCAACTGCTAAACTCGGCTTCATATTATCAACGAAAAAACATTTACTCTTTCCTCTGCAGCATTTCCAACTTCATCATATGCAACAATTTTTATTTCATGAAATCCAAATGCTGGCTCTTTCCATGTCCATGAAAATGGCCTTTCATAAGAAATATTTTTTATTTTTCCATCTATATAGAATTCAACCCACGATGCATCCGCATCCACTTCTATTTTTATCCTTCCGATTACTACAGCAAATTTTGCATTTATTTCAAATATTTCCTTTCCAAAAATGTATAGCTTTCCCTCTTTTGGTTTAATAACATTTATTGAAGGAGGAGAAAAATCAAAAATGCAGAAAGCATCTGAAATTGCTGGCTTATTCTCAGTATAATTTTCCCTTCTTAATATGCTATAAAACTCATAGTAACCTTCTTCCTCTGACATGAAATCGATTTCATATTTATTTTCCATAGTGCAGTAAATTTTCCATTTCCCTCCAAGCCCAATTTTTTTCCTGTAATATAAATCAATTGTTGAATTTTCTTCCGCTTCAACCCAAACTTTTATTGAGTTATTCGATTTTTCATCGCTTACATAAGCCCTTGAAGTTAGTGGCATAGTTAGAATTTCAATTGTGGGGTCACCAAGCAAATTATATTCATATAGGGTTAGATAATCATATTCATTTTTAAATGTAAGTGTAGTTATATAGTCTATTTTTGACCTCGAAAATATTTCGCCAACACTTTTGCATCCATCATAATACGCCCTGAAAAATGCCCTGTCAAGATAGCCCGCCAGCCCCGATTTTATTGCATTTCCCAGATATACATACGCCACCCTACTGCTGCCAGAATATGCAATTGCCCCGTAATTGCTCAAAACAAATTTTTCTCCAAAGCAATCGGTTGTGTCAAATTCATTTGTTGAGCATGCCATTGCAAAAACAACTGGGAAATATCTATTTCTAAGCAAGTTTAAATCATCAACCCAGAAGCCGCCACTCTCCCAACCCATACCATATGGATTTCCATGAGAAGCAAAATTCAAGAGTAATGCTCCTTCATTTATAAATTTTGCAATATTAAATGCATTTGCATCCCCGTTCTTTTTATAGTCATTAGTCTCATATAGTCTAATTACATCAAGGTTTATGTTCTTGTTTATTTCTTCCTTCAAATATTCTCCCTCCCTTTCAATTGTATCCCAGAAAAGCTCAACTCCAACTGCTATTGCCCTCATAGGAGGGGAGGAATAATTTATTATCTTTTCAACCACAATATTTAATTCATTTTCATCGCTAACAGGAAGGCGAGATAAATATACATCAGGAGCTAAATCTGGCTTATCTTCAATTCTCTCGCCATATTTTTTATCCCTATCATTATCCCATGAGGAAAAAGATCCATTTGCATAGTATATGTCTGCGTAATAAAGATCACAGGGAGCTTCATTTGGATCTTCTATAGCAAGGGAAGCATACCTAACAGGAAATATATCCGCATCCCCTACAAGCATAACATATTTTATTCCCCATTCCTCAATTGCATTTTTTATGAAATACTTCACTTTTTCAGCATCATCCCTGCCATTTCTCGCTACATTACTACTATAAATTTCATTAAGTCCTACTACTATTGTCTTTATTCCTTTGCTTTCCTTATGCTGTTTTAATGTTTCAAGCTCATTAAGCCATGCATCTGGTGAAATTATTAAGAAATCATATAGCGAGGCGCTTTCGGTTTTTTCTGGCAAAACATAATCAATTTTTACATCAAATTCTGCATGCAAAACTTCATTTCTCAAAGCATTATATCTGAAAGGATAAAGATATAAGGAAAGGAAAATTACTCTTTCGCCATTATTTATTCCTGCATGAATTTCATATTCATACCAACTTGAAGGATAAAACTCATCCCTGCTATATATCTCGCTTTCTTTTATTTCAAATTTTTTTGGATATGGAGCGGGAGCTGGCTTTATTTTTTCCTTTAATTTTATCTTTTCAACATTTTTCTCCTTTACTTTTACTTCCTTTATTTCAGTTCCAGATGGAAATACATATGTTTCATATTCATATGGCAAAACTGGATAGCCTTCTTTATAGATAAAATTTGTATAGCCAGAAAAGATATTTTCATTGCCTTCATAATTTACCGCTGGATAAAATGGCATTTGAAAAAGGAAAATAATTAATGCTATAATTAATTTCTTCATGCTTTGAATATTATTCTAGTTTAAAAATTTATCATTGATAATTTTTTAACAGATTGACCGCAATTGCTCCCTATTTCTATCTCCTCCTTTGTACCTATACTTAATATTACATCAAATCCCTCCTCAATAAGTTCATCAAAAATTTTTGGTTTTTCTGTTTTTTCATAAGAAATTAAAGTATGGAACCCGTGCTTTATGACATTTTCTGTTGGATTTAAAGGAGTAATTTTTATCAAAAATTTATCTGGATTGAAATATTTAGATATAATTTTAGCATCTACAGGAAATTCTTTTGCCATCGCAAAATTAAGATTTATTTTTCTATCTCCTTTTTTCCAGTAAATTTCTCCAAAATCTGCAATTTCTTCAAAGCTCATTTTTGGAATAGGCATAATTTCATCTCTTATTTTTTCATCAGTAGTATTTATCGAAAATTGCATCTGAAATTTCCCATTTTTATAAAATTCATCTTTAATATCTGCAATTTTGTAAAGAGTTTTCTTGCTTGATTTTGGTGCAACTGTTGCAATGCATGGAATCAGAGAATTGTCTTTTATCTCCTCTCTGAGTAAGACCAATGCATCTAAAACATTTGGATTTAAAAGTGGCTCCCCCATTCTTGCAAAATGGACTTTCAATTTTTCTGTTTTTAAATAATTTCTTGAGTTTAAAACAAATCTTATTTGCGAGAGAATTTCATTCGATGTAAGATTCCCCAAGAACTTCCCACCAGCATCACAAATCTTGCAATTTACAGGACATCCAAACTGAGTTGAAACTATGATGCACCATTTTTTCTCTCTATGAGTGCCGGGTTCTACAGCATCAACGAATTCAACAAGATGATTTTCTCTTAACATAGCGGTATATATAAAAGCATTTTCTTCATTACCTATTCTTGATACTATTTTCATTTTTCACCCCTTAAATATTTTATCACGCCCTGCGCCGCCATAATTCCTGTTGCTAATGCAATTGGTATATATCTTGTTTCTGGCATTGCAAAATCACCCGCAATAAATAATCCAGGATAAACTTCGGTTGAATTTTTCCTCACTCTAATATTTTTTGGAAGAATTGATTTATCCCTCCTTTTCCCATAACATATTAGTATTTTATCCACCTCAATTATCTTATCATTTGGTAAAATTTTAATTAATATTTTATCATTTTTCTTTATTATCTTAGCATTATTGCATTCAAAAATCTCAACATTCTTCATTTTCTTGACTTTTTTAACAATATCTTCAATTGCTTTTATCTTTCTCCCTATAAGATATATTCTCGATGCTGATGAAAATCTTAAAGCAGCATCAAAAGCAGCGTCCCCCAATCCAAGAATTGCAATAACTTTTTTATCATAATCATTCAAATCTCTTGCTCTTGTATAGATATTTTTGCTCTTTTTTCCTACATTTACTAATCCTATAGCCACAATTAAACTTCTTGATTTATATCTTTTTTCCTTACATATTACATTGAAGTTTTCTTCTCCAATTTTAATTTTTAGAACCTCATCGAAAATAAATTTTACCCCATTTTGCAATAAATGCTCTTCAAATTTTTTAGCAAGGATACAACCCCTTATTCCATCAGGAAAACCTGGAATATTTTCTATTATGTTTGCATCAATTAGTGAGCCACCTATTTTCTCCTTTTCAATCACCAGCACATCAAAACCACTTCTTTTAAGATGAATTGCTGCCGCGCATCCCGCTGGCCCGCCGCCCACAACTATGCAATCAAAAAGATTTTTCATTTTGCACTTCCTCAGTCGTAACAATTTTTGCGAAACCGTGCGAAAGATTCAGCAATGTTGCAAAATGATATTCCTCTTTATATGTGGCTGTTGCATCACAGATAAAATAAACATCGTAGTTATGGCAGAATGCATCTCTTGCTGTGCTCTCGCAACATAAATTTGTTAGAAGGCCTGAAATATAAACTCTTTCAATATTCCATTTTTTTAGGATATCATTTAAATTTGTATTCCAGAAAGCTGAATATCTGCTCTTTTCAACTATAATTCCTTCCCTAGTTATTCTCGGGTCTATTTCCGCAAAACTCTTATCTATCAATTTCCCCCACCACTTAAGCATGCAGTTATTCCTCTCTCTTGAATCAATATGCTTTGTTTTAACTATATTTTTACCGAATAAATCAGTCAAATTTATAACATTTTCAATAATTTCCTCGCCCGCCGGCACATATGCATGTGATTTTACATCCAAAAAATAGTTTTGCATATCTATTATAAGCAAAGCGGCTTTTTCTATATCAATATTTACATTCTTTCTTCCCCTTGTATTCCTTAATTTTTCAAGCCATGTTTTTTTATTTCCCATATATCTTTCTTTCATGGATAAGCTCTCCCCAAAAGGCGTGGAAATGGTGTTGCATCCCTTATATGCTCTAGCTTTGCAATCCAGCATAAAAGGCGCTCCAAACCCAAGCCAAACCCTGAATGGGGAACTGAGCCATATCTCCTCAAATCAAAATACCATTCATAATTTTCAATTTTTGCCCCATCTTTCTTTAGCCTTTCAATCATGCTTTCTATATTCTCCTCTCTTTCAGAGCCACCTATAATTTCCCCATATCCTTCAGGAGCAAGCATGTCGGAGCATTCAACTGTTTTTTTGTCTGGGGATACCTTCATATAAAATGCTTTTCCTTCTATTGGAAAATGGGTTACAAAAATTGGTTTTTCTTCGCCTTCAACAATTGCTCTTTCATGAACTGCTCCAAAATCATCCCCCCATTTTATATCAAAATCTTTATCTTGCAAAATTTTAATTGCATTTTCATATTTTATCCTTTTAAAAGGTGGTTCAATTTTTTTCAAATCTTCACTGTTTCTACCTAAAATTTCCAGCTCATTTTTACATTCCTTAGCAACTCTCTGACAAACATAGCTTATTAAATCTTCCTGCAATTTCATATTTCCCTCATTGTCTGTCCATGCCTCTTCCGCTTCAAGGTGCCAGAATTCTATCAAATGCTTTCTTGTCTTAGATTTTTCGGCTCTGAATGAAGGAGTTAAACTCCATACCCTTTCAAGTGAAAAAATCAATGCTTCAAGATACATCTGGGCGGTCTGGCTTAAATAAGCCTGCTCCCCAAAATAATCAAAAGAAAATACCGTTGCTCCCCCTTCGGCGGCGTTCATTGTTATTACGCTGGGAGTTACTTCATAAAAATCATTTTCATCAAACCACTGGCGAATGAATTTTAAAATTTTTGCCTTCAATTTCATAACTTCGGTGAGTTTTCTTGATCTCACCCATAGATGCCTTTTATCCATTAAAAATTCAACACTCTGATATTCTGTTATTGGAAATTCTTCAGCAAATCCTATTATTTTAACTTTTGTTGCATGGATTTCCTTTCCACCAATAGCTCGCTCATCAACATGAACAACTCCTTCAATTTCCAGAGATGATTCTATAAGCGATTTTTCCACTTTTTTAAATTCTTCTTCTCCTATTTTTTCCTTCTCAACAATTACTTGGATAATTCCGCTTGCATCTCTTAGAATAAGGAATACAATTTTTCCACTGCTTCTTTTGCGATATATCCATCCCCTTATGCATGCTTTTTCTCCCTCACTTTTTTCAAGCACTTCTTTTATTTTATCAAATTTCATTGCTTTAATACAATTTGAGAATAAAAAATTTTTTTGGTAAAAAAGATATAATATTTTGCTATTAGTTTCATGCAATTGAGAATAGCAACAAAACAGATGGAAGATAAAATAAAAAAGATTGCAAAGGAAATAAAAGAAAATCCTTCTAAGCTAATTCCTGAATGCAGAGGAAATTGCTCAAAATGCTATTTTAAAAAAATTGAGAAAAAAATTAAAAAAATCAGCGATGAGAAATTTTTAAGGAGAATGAGTAAAAAGAGGGGATTTGTTTCAGCAGTTGCCTTAACAATAATGCTTAATGAACAAAAAATACCCTATGTTGCGTTTATAAAAGCGGGAGATGAAAACATATACTATGCAAAAAGAGGAAAAGTTAAAGATGAGTTTCTTGCTGGCTTACAAAACTGGGATAAGCCCAATATAAGATTGCTTGCCTATGAAGAAATTGCAAGAAAGAATAAGATTTTTCTTTTTTCTCTTCCAGATAAATTGATTTGCTCAAAGGATATTCCAAGCGAATTTATTGATTTTATTTCAAAAAAATTTGGTTGCGAAGAAGGAATTTCAATTAAATGGAAAGAGAAGGAAATTAAGGTTTGCAATGATTTTAATTCTTTAAAGAAAATAAAAGAATATTTTTATTATCCTCCTTTTGAAAATGAAGTGGAAATAAAAATGGAGAATAAATTCATCAATTGTAAAAATAAATGCAAGGAATGCTATATAAAAGATATTAAAATAGATGATGGTAAATATAGAGAAGGGATTATTAGCGATAGAGAACTTATAGAAAATTCAAAAAGAGAAATTTTAAAAAGAATTGAGGAGAAGAAAATTTTTATGATAGGAGACGATTGCTATGGGGATAATGCAGATGCTTTTATTAACAAAATTAATCCAAAAGAATGGGAAAAAGAAGAGATAGAAAAAATTTTGAAAGAGGAAAAGAAAGCAACAATTATTTCCTCTCCTTCTTCGGCAAAATTGCTTGAAAAATATGGAATATCAACGCAAAAATTAAAGGAGGAATATGAAAAAGAGGAAAAAGAAAAAATAATTAAAAGTTTGCCAGAAATTGAAGAAAAAGAAATAGCAAATTTTATAGATAGTATTGCAAGAGCTTATAAATTGTATGGAAAAGAAGGATTGCTTAAAGAAATAAGAGCGAGGAAAATGAATGTAAAAGAAAAAGCAATTTCTTATGCATTTATTTTTTCTCTTGAGATAAAAAGTGAGGAATGGAAATACGGCAAGATGGAAAAAGATTTTGGAATTCATCTCTCCAAATATGCTAAAAGTTTAATGAATGCGGAAGGGGAAAATTATAAAAAAATTCTGGAGGAATTTGTAAGGGAGGTTGGTTGAATGGCTTTCGAGCTTTCTTGTGGGGGAATAATATTCAAGGATAAAAAATTTCTATTGCTGAAATATGGATGGGGGCACTGGGGCTTTGTAAAAGGAAAAATTGAGAAAGGAGAAAAATTAGAAGAAACATTTTTTAGAGAGGCAGAGGAGGAAGCGGGCTTAAAAAGGGAAAATTTGCAAATATTGGAAGGATTTAAGGAAAAGATAAATTATTTTTACAAAAAAGATGGAGAAACAATTTATAAAGAAGTAATTTATCTAATTGCTGAAAGCAATACATTTGATGTTAAACTTTCTTATGAGCATACTGATTTTGCATGGCTTGAATATGAAGATGCAATTGAGAGAATAACCTATGAAAACGATAGGAGAGTTCTTAAGAAAGCATATGAATTTCTTTGCCAAAATTTAAATAGTAAATGAGCTATGAATGAATATGAAGATTAAAAATATAGGTATAAAGGCAATAGAGGCGAGAAGATTTATTAAGGATTTTTCTCATCCAGTTAATGTAAGGATAGACCACAACAGCAATATAACCCTTTTTTCTGTTATACAAAAAAATGAAGCGCAGATTGAATTTGAATATGTTGCAAGTTATGGAGGAATAGGAGTAATAAGATTCGAAGGAGAGCTTTTATACGAAGGAGAGGATGTTGAAGAAATAGCTGATAGATGGAGCAGTAAAAAAAATATGCCAGATGAAATAGCTTCTCAAATTCACACCGCAATAATGCATTATTGCGTGCCGGAGGCGGTGGCGATTGCGCGGGAACTTCGCCTTCCTCCCCCGATACCCCTGCCGCAAATAAGATTTGATAGCAAGACCAAGAGGGCGAGCGGGCCTGAAGTGGCATAAAAAAATATTTTAATTGCTCTTTTATTTCCTCTGAGAATGAATTACCCAAAAATGGAAGAAGAAATACTAAAATACTGGAAAGAAAATGAGATATTTAGGAGAAGCATTGAAAAAAGAAAAGGGGCAAAAAAATTCGTTTTTCTTGAGGGACCGCCAACAGCAAATGGATTGCCCCATCCTGGACATGTTTTAACAAGAGCTGTTAAAGATGCAATTTTGAGATACAAAACAATGAAGGGCTATTATGTTGCTAGAAAAGCAGGGTGGGATACGCATGGCTTGCCTGTTGAAATAGAAGTTGAAAAAATATTGGGGCTAAAAAACAAGCAGGAAATAGAAAAATTTGGTATCGAAAAATTCAATCAGGAGTGCAAAAAAAATGTTTTTAAATATGAAGAAGCATGGAAAAAAATGACAGAAAGAGTTGGATTCTGGATAGATATGGAAAATCCCTACATAACTCTTGATAATTCTTATATAGAATCTGTCTGGTGGTCACTTAAGGAAGCATGGAAGAAGGGATTGCTATATCGTGGCTACAGGGTTACACCTTATTGTCCGAGATGCGGAACAACCCTATCTTCACATGAAGTTGCCCAAGGTTATAGAGAAGTGGAAGATATTTCAATTTTTGTTAAATTTAAGATAAAAGGGAGGGATGAATTTTTGCTTGCATGGACAACAACACCTTGGACTTTAATTTCAAATGTCGCCCTTGCAGTTCATCCAGATGAATTATATGTAAAAATAGAATATAATGGGGAAAAAATCATTATGGCTGAAGAAAGAGCTAAATCTTTATTAAAAGAATATAGGGTTATAGATGTATTTAAGGGAAAAGAATTATATGGAATAGAATATGAACCTCTCTATAAATTCATTGAACCAGATAAAAAATGCTGGTATGTTGTAACTGCTGATTTTGTTACAATGGATGAAGGAACAGGCATTGTGCATATTGCCCCAGCTTTTGGGGAAGAAGATTATGAAGTGGGAGTAAAACATGATTTGCCATTGATACAGCTTGTTGATGGAGAGGGAAAATTTAAGAAGGAAGTGGGATGGCTTTCTGGAAAATTTGTTAAAGATGCAGATGCTGAAATTATAGAAGATTTGAAAAAAAGGAAATTGCTTGAAGGAGAGCAAAGGTATTTGCATCAATATCCGTTTTGCTGGCGATGCGACTCACCACTGATATATTATGCAATTGAGTCATGGTTTATAGGGATGTCAAAGTTGAGGGAAAATCTTCTAAAAAATAATGAGGAAATAAACTGGTATCCCGAGAATTTGAAATATGGTAGATTTTACGATTTTATAAAAGAGGTAAGAGATTGGGCTTTATCAAGAAAAAGATACTGGGGAACACCTCTTCCAGTGTGGATATGCGAGAAATGTAAAAAAGAGATATGCATTGGAAGCATTGAAGAACTGAGGGATTTGGCGGGGAAGGCGCCGCCCGACCTGCATCGCCCATTCATAGATGAAATAACAATAAAATGCGAGTGCGGAGGGGAAATGAGAAGAAGTGAGGAAGTAATAGATGCATGGTATGATTCTGGATGCGCATTTTTTGCTCAGTGGCATTATCCATTTGAAAATGAAGAAGAATTTTTAGATAATTTTCCAGCGGATTTCATTTGCGAAGCTTTAGACCAGACAAGGGGATGGTTTTATTCTTTGCTTGCTGTTTCAACTTTCTTATTTGATAAACCATGCTATAAAAATGTTCTAACTCTTGGGTTAATACTTGATGAAGAAGGACAGAAAATGTCAAAAAAAGCAAGAAATTATATTGAACCAGATGAAATTTTTTCTAAATATGGAGCGGATGCGCTAAGATGGTATTTGCTTTCTTCTTCTCCCCCCTGGCAGCCCAAAAGATTTTATGAGAAGCCAATAAAAGATGCACTGAGTCAGTTTTTATTAACCCTCCTGAATGTTTATCATTTTTATAAAACATATTCAAGCTTGGATAGGTTTGATTATGAGAAAAATTCTGTGAAAGAAAGGAAGATAATTGATAGATGGATTATTTCAAGATTGCAAAAGGTTATAGTTGAAGTCGATGAAAAAATGGAGAAATTCGAGATACATAAGGTATGCAGAGCTATAGAAGATTTTGTTGTCGATGATTTAAGTAACTGGTACATAAGGCTTTGCAGAAAGAGGTTCTGGAGCGAGGAACAAACATTTGATAAATTATCTGGCTATTCTACACTATATGAAATTATTTCAACACTTGCCAAAATAATTGCCCCATTTGTTCCATTTATAGCAGAAAAGATATATTCAGAAATGAAAAATGAGAGTGTGCATCTGTGCAATTTTCCAATAGTTGATAAAAATTTAATAGATGAAGAGATAGAAAGGAAAATGATTTTGGCAAGAGAAATAACTGAAATTGTTAGGAGTTTAAGGGCAAAGAAAAATTTGAAGACAAGATATCCATTAAAAGAGGTAATTATAAGTTTAAATGAAAGCATAGATGAACTTTTTGAGCTTATTAAGGAAGAGACAAATGTTAAAAATATAATTTTTACAGATGATATCGAGCAATATATGGAAAAAAAGATTAAGGCAAATTTTTCATCTCTTGGAAAAAAGTATAAGAAAGAGACTGGCGTGGTTGCAAAATTGATAGAAAATTCTTCATTGGAAGATTTAAAGAAAGGAAAAATAATTTTTGATGGAAAGGAGTATGAGATAAGCGAAGAAGACTATAAAATTGAAATAAAGGAAAAGGAAGGATATGTTTTTGGTGAAAAGGATGGAATAAAAGTTTTACTGAATATAACAAAAACAGATGAACTAATTAGGGAAGGATTTGCAAGAGAAATAGTAAGAAGAATTCAACAGATGAGGAAGGAAATGAACCTGGAAATGGAAGAAAAAATAATTGTTGAAATAAATATAGGCAAGGATAGAATAGAGGGATGGGAAAACTATGTTAAAAATGAGACAAGAAGCGTTGAAATAAAATATTGCACGCCATCGCAGGGATATATTAAAGAATGGGATATAGATGATGAAAAAATAGTTATAGGAATAAATAAAATATAATGGCTTTTAATTACTTTTTGTGATTGCAAGAAAATCGGCACTGATTGTATTAATGCAACTTACAAACGCTTTTCTTGGTTATGTTGCTCTTAAATTCATTGCAATATATATGCAGCCATGGGAGTATGGAGTTATTGGCTTTGCATATGGTTTTATTTCAATTTTCTCAATTTTTGGAGATGCTGGCTTCAATTCAGCACATATAAAAAGAGTTTCTGAAGGAAAAGACACTGAGAAATGCCTTTCTACTTTTGCATTAACAAAATTATTTCTTGCTTTTTCAATGACATTTTTAGTTTTTTTAACCATCGAACTATGGAAACTTTCTGGAAGAGGATTTGAAAGCGATGCCCATGAAAAAGCTCTTTACATTATTCTCTCTTCCTTTATCTTAAGCATTTTAGCCCAGATATTTACAACAACATTTAATGCAAAAAAAGAAATTGCAAAACAGCAATTGCCAAATTTTGCTTCAACTCTTGCAAGATGCATAGCAACAATATTTATTGCTTATTACAATCTTGGAGTTTTGCTTCTTTCCTATACCTATCTCATTGGCTCAATATTTGAATTCTTTACTGCAATAATCTTATTTAATTATAAATTTGGAAAACCTTCTTTTAATTATTTTAAATCTTATTATTCCTTTGCAATTCCAGTCGCAATAGGAAGTGCATCATCGTTGATAGTAACAAATTTTGATAGAGTTGCAATTCAAATTTTTTATGGAGCGGAAGAAGTTGGGCAATATTTTGCTGTTTCAAATCTTTCTCGATTTCTCGTTCTTTTTATTTCAGCAGTTACAAGTCTTTTATTTCCAATTGTATCGGAGCTATATGCAAAAAATGATTTAGAAGAAATAAGGAGGGTTACAAAAATTTCTGAGAGATACCTAAGCATGATTGTTTTTCCAATAGTAGCCACAATGATTTCTCTTTCATATGCAGTAATTCATATTCTTATCAGCGATAAATATTTGCCAGCCATCTCAGTTTTGCAAATTTTCCCTATTTTTTTAATACTGGAAGCATTGAGCTCACCCTATTCAACAATGCTATCTGGAATGAATAGGCCAAAATATGAGAGGAATAGACTTGCAATAATAGCATTTTCAAATGTAATATTAAATCTAATTTTGCTCCCGAAAATTGGGCTGGCGGGAGGGGCAATGGCAATAGTTTTTTCTTATCTGGCAGGGCTGATTTACATAAGGATTGTTTCATTCAGGATTGCAAAAACTGGATTGAATTATAGGGTGGCGATGCATGCAATTTCTGCGATTATTTCATATTTTGCTATAATTTATGCAACTAAATTTTTTACAATAGCAAGATGGTATCATCTTATTGCATTTTCCGTGCTTTGCTTTTTAATCTATTTCTTTGTTCTATTTATTTTGGGAGAATTTAAGAAAGAAGATTTTGTTTTCTTTGCAGATGCATTAAATCCTTTTAAGATGATTGGATATGTAATGAATGAGATAAAGAATAAATAAATGTTAAAGATAACAATTGCAATGAAAAAGGTAACAGTTATAATACCAACGATGAACTGCGAGAAAGATTTAGAAGAATGCATGATTGCTCTTAAAAATCAAAAATTCAGAGATTTTGAAATTCTTGTTGTGGATGGGCACTCAAAGGATAATACGGTAAGCATAGCTAAAAAATACGGAGCAAAAGTTATTTTTGATGAAGGAGATACGAGGGCAAGCGCCTGCAATAGAGCCTTGGAAAATGTATCCACTCCATACATAGCTTTTACAGATGCAGATTGCCTGCCACCGCCAAACTGGCTTGAAAGGATAGTTGAGGATTTTGAGAGAAATGATGTTGCAAGTGTAGGAGGAGCAAATTTTTCGCCAGATAGCGATAATGACTTTGCTAAATGCGTTGATATTGTTTATTCATCGAGATTTGTTACTGGCACAGCAAGATATGGAAAAGTTTATAATGAAATTACTGAAATTGAGCACAATCCTGGATGCAATTCTGCATATAATATGAAATTTATTAAAGGAATAAAATTTGATGAAAGCTTGCCAACTGCTGAAGATGTTGTATTTGATTATGAAATAAGGAAAAGAGGAGGAAAAATTATTTTTGACCCAGATATTGGCATGCCTCATAAGAGGAGAAACAACTTAAAAGGATTTTGGAAGCAGATATATAGATATGGCTTAGGGAGGGCAATTGCAAATAAAAAATATAAAGAGCTTGCAAGCATTTTCCATTTTTTACCATCTATTGCAATAATTTTATTGCCAATTTATATAATTTTTTCAATAATTTTCTGGATTTTCTCTTCTCCAATATTCCTTTATTTACTCTTCGCCTTCATTCTGTGCTATTTCCTACTTTGCTTATATGGAACAGCAACTTCCTATTCAAAATATAAAAATGCAAAAAGAATAATAAAATCGGCTTTTCTTATCCCAATTGCCCATATTGCCTGGGGAATTGGATATATTAAGGGAATGAGAAAATGAAGGTTGGAAATAGTAATAGAGATACTAAATCCCCATCTGTTATTCTTATTAGAGGAAGATCTTTAGCAATAGACCCCACTCTATTAAAGGTTGCTGATGCACTTTCAGAAGGAGAATATGATGTAAATATGCTTGTATGGGATAGACTAAATTCAATGGAGGAAAAAGAATATAACAAGAATTCAAAGTATAAAATAACTATATTCCATTTTAGGGCACCTACTGATAAACCGACCGCAGTGTTTTTTCATCCCATCTGGTGGCTTTATATATTCGGATATCTTCTGAAAAAAAATTACGATATTATTCATGCGAATGATTGGGACACTCTCCCTCCTTGCGTCCTAATTAAATTCATAAAAAAGAAGCCACTGATTTATACAGTGTATGATTTTTATGCTCATAATTTACCAGATGGAAGATTTAACTTTTTAAGAAAAATTGTGAGAAAGTTTTTTTCATTAGCAGAAAAATTTGGAATAGGGTTTACGGATGCTTTATTTCTGGTAGATGAAAGTAGATATGAAGAGGTTGCAGGTGCTAAAATAAAAAAATTAGATTATATTTATAATTCCCCACCTGATTACTCACATATATATCCTCCCCAAAAGGATAAAAAAGAAATGATAGTATTTTATGCTGGGTTAATTACAAAATTTCGAGGAATTCAACATATGATAGATGCTATATCACAGATAGATGATGTTAAATTAATACTTGCTGGAAAAGTTAGTGATACAGAAATTTTAGAATATGCTTCAAAATTTCCAGATAAAGTAGAATATGTTGGTATTCTCCCTACCTATAAAGAAATTATAAAGAAAACATTTGATGCGGATGTTCTTTTCAGATTTAGTGATCCTACCTTACCAAAGACCAAGTATGAAAGCTCTAACAAGCTGTTTGAAGCAATGATGGCTGGTAAACCTATTATTGTCTCAGAAGGTAGCTCGATGGCTAAAATAGTGAAAGAAGAAAATTGTGGTATAGTTATCCCTTATGGAGACATTCAATCAATAAAAGATGCCTTAACTTTACTTAAAAATGATGCAAATCTACGGCTCAAAATGGGCAAAAATGGAAGAAAGGCATACGAAAATAAATACAGTTGGGAGATAATGAAAAGAAGGATTTTGAGAATGTATAAAGAGGCAATAGAATTTAGAAAAGATTAGATCTGTTTCTCTTCTATAATTTTGCTATTTGATTTTATGATATTTGCTTAAAAATATTTCAATTCGGATTTTCCGTTTGTTTAATAAAATAATTTATAACTCTAACTTCTTCTCCACTTCCATACAAATCATATGCAAAATAGTGATATGCGTCTCCTGTATAATTGGGGTTAGCTCCGAATTCACGAATATTGTTTTGTTTGCGTATGCCTTTAGCTTGCCACCGCTCTTGCCTGTGAGGGCTATGGTGTGTGCTCCTTTCTTGTTTGCTTCAATGATTGCTCTTACCACATTTTCAGAAGAGCCAGAAGTGCTTATCCCAAAAACAATATCGCCCTTATCTGCTAATGCTTCAATTTGGCGAGCAAAAGTATGTTCATATCCATAGTCATTTGCTATTGCAGTTAATATTGAAGTATTTGTATTGAGGGATATTGCTCTGTATGGCTTTCTCGTAAGCATAAACTTGCCAACAAGCTCTGCAACAAAGTGCTGGGCATCAGATGCTGAGCCACCATTACCAAAGGCAATAATTTTCTTCCCATCTCTTAATGCATCTGCCATTATCTTTGCTATTTCTTCTATCTCACTTACGCTTATGCTCTTTCTTGCCTTTATTCCTTCTTCAATGTATTCTTTTAGATTCATCCAATCCCCACACTTCAAGTCCATTTTTAACAAATTCAATATTCCTCACTTCATATCCAGCAAGAGATTTTATCAACTTATGCCTATGCTCCTCATCAGTAAATAGCAAAGCATATCCACCTCCACCAGCGCCGAGCAATTTATAGCCAAGTGCTCCATTTTTTTCACATTTTTCAAAAAAGGTATCTATTTGGGGATTTGATATTCCCTCACTCAACTGCTTTTTATGCCCCCATTCTTCTTTTAGCAAATCCCCAAAATCTTCAAAGCTTCCTTTATATATTCTATTTTTTATCTCAACAGCAAGCCTTTTAATTTCTTCATAATGCTCAAGCACTTCTGGGTCATGCATCGTCTTCTGCATCTGCTTATGAATTATACCAGAAAAGCGAGGAGTATGGAGATTTACTAATATAAGACGGAATTGCAATTCATTTATAACATCATTTTTTATTTTCATTCTATTAACTATCACATCATCCTTTTTGAACTCAATGAAGTTGAAGCCACCAAATGTGCTGGCATATTGATCTTGCATTCCTCCAGCAATGCCTAAATCTTCCCTTTCTATTTTATATGCCAATTCTGCTATTTCATATTCATTTAAGTTTATATTCAGCCATTTTTTAAATACTCCAACCAATGAAACCATCATTGCAGAAGAAGAGCCCAAGCCAGAGCCATATTCAGTGTCGAGATGGGATATAAGATAAAAACCCTTTTCTGGATTAAAATGCTTTATTATTGCATCAAAAAAAGAAGATTTTTCTCCCTTAATGTTTCCATTTTCCAAATTTATGCTATAATCAATGTTGAATGCTGGCTCTTTTATTATAACTAACTTATCATCCCTTAATTCAAGGCTACTATATGCATATACTCCAATTGTTGCTGAAATAACATTACCACCATACTTTTCAAAATAGGGTTTTATATCTGTTCCACCACCAGCAAATGAAATGCGCAATGGAGCGCGAGAGCGAAATTTATAACCCATGACTATAAATTCCGATAATTTTAAAACATTTTCCAAATTAATTTACAATGACCCCCGCCCTCTTCATAGACCGAGACGGCACAATAAACGCAAACGAGCCAGAATATCCTCACAAACCAGAGCATCTAAAAATATACGAAGATGCAGTTGAGCTAATGAGAGAGTATCAAAGCAAAGGCTATCTAATCATAATAATAACCAACCAATCGGGCATAGGCAGAGGCTACTTCACTCTCGAACAAATGCATCAGTTCAACAATCTCCTAATCAGCGAGCTTGCCAAAAGAGGAGTAAAGATAGACGCCATCTACTTCTGCCCCCACAAACCCGATGATGCCTGCAGCTGCCGCAAGCCCAACCTTGGCCTAATAGAGCAGGCAATGAAAGACTTCAGCATAGATTTAAAAAATTCAATAATTATTGGAGACAGAGAAGATATAGAGGGAGAAATGGCAAAAAAGTTAGGTATAAGATTTATAAAGATGAAAAGATGAATCTAGCTAAAATAATTGGAATGCAGTGAAATAAAAGATTGTAAAAATAATTTATTTCTTAATTTTCTCCTTAAACCAATTAATAGTTATTTTTAAACCTTCTTCTAAAGTAGTTTTCGGTTCCCATTTTAATATTTTTCTTGCTTTTGAGATATCTGGGCATCTTCTTCTACAATCTCCTTTTTTCTCTTTTTCATAAATTGGTTTTATCTTTATATCACATAAGTTTGCTATTAACTCGCTTAGCTCATTTATAGTTATTTCTTTGTCCATTCCTATATTTAAAACTTCTCCTACTGTCTTTTTGTTCTCCGCCGCCACTATCGTGGCATTTACTGTGTCGTCTATATAGGTAAAAGATCTTGTTTGATTTCCATCTCCATAAATTATTGGATTTTTTCCAGACAAAATTCTATTTATAAATATTGACACAACCTGTCCATAAGAAGTGCCTATAAGGCGTGGGCCGTAAGTATTAAAATATCTCAAAATAGTGATTGGCAAGCCATAATTCTTATAGTATGAGAGACAAATTAATTCTCCTATAAATTTGCTTCCTGAATAGGAATGACGGAAAGTTTCAACGGGATTATCAAGGTGGCAGACAGCATTTTCTGGCGTAGGAATTTCTTTGGCTTCCCCATATATCTCAGATGATGAAGCGAATACAACTCTTTTTATATCTCCATTCAGAGCACTCTCTAGAATATTTTCAGTTCCATAGATGTTTGTTTTCATAACAAGCAAAGGTTGTTCATAAAAATATTTTGTTCCATTTATGGCTGCCAGATGATATATTATGTCTGTATCCTCTAACAAGCTTCTTAAAATCTTTTTGTCATTTATATCTCCTTTAACTAATTTGAAGTTTTTATTACCTAATAAGTGTTTTATATTTTCTTTTTTACCTCTCCAAAAGTTGTCAAGACATATTACTTCTTGGTGCTTTTCTAAAAGAGCCTCACAAAGATGGCTGCCAATAAATCCAGCTCCGCCAGTTACTAAAGCTCTCATTCTCTACCCTCTATTAACTTGAAATATTTACTCGGTCTGCCAATTCCCTCATAAATAAAACCATTCTTTATTGCTTTATGTGGATCTATAACATGTCTTCCATCTACAATGCAGCGATTACGCATTATCTTTTTTAATTTTAGCAAATCAATATCATAAAAGAGTTTATGGTCTGTCATTATTACAATACAATCGGATTTTTCACACGCCTCATACATATCTTTTCTAAAATCTATTTCTCCCAAATTTTTACTCACATCCTCTGGCTTTACAAAAGGATCAAAACAAACTATTTCAAATCCTTCGTTTCTTAGATTTTCTATTACTATTTTTGCAGGAGTATTCCTAATATCATTTGTATCTGATTTAAATGCTAACCCCAAGATTGTTATTTTGGGATTTTCAATTTTCTTTTCTGAAATTACCTTATGGATAAGCATCATTATTCTATTTGGCATACTGCTATTTATCAATCTAGCAATCTTTACTAAACTCAATTCTTCACCATATTTTTCAGCGGTAGATGCAAGTATAAATGGATCTTTTGGAAGACACGAGCCGCCGACGCCCGCTCCTGGTTTCAGGATATTATTTCTGCTATAATCTTTATTTGCTGCATTTATCGCCTCAATTACATCTATACCCAACGCATAACACACATTTGCAAATTGATTAGCTAGAGCAATATTTACATCTCTATAAGTGTTATCCATTAACTTAACCATTTCTGCAACTCGTGGTGAAGACACCTTTATAACTTTTTCATTTAGGATGCTAAAGATGCCAGCAACAACATCAGTGGTATGCTTATCTATTCCTCCAACAACTTTTGGAAGTGTAAAAAATTCTTCCATTGCCCTTCCTTCAACCGTCCTTTCTGGGCAAAATGCAACCCCGAAATCTTTTCCACATTTCATGTTTGAATATTTTTCAAGCAATGGAATGACAATATTTTCTGTGGTCAGCGGAGGGACTGTGCTTTTTAGAACGATAATGCTATTTTTGTTCATGTTTCTTCCAATCTTTTCACAAGCAGATTTTACATAATCCATTTTTGGAGTATAGAATTCATCAATAGGTGTCCCAACAGTAATTATTATGAAACGAGAGGAAGCAATGACTTCCTCATCGTTGGATGCAACAAATGCTCCGTTCTCAACACACCTCTTTAAAGCATCATTTAACCCTGGTTCGTAAATTGGAGATATGCCTCTATTTATCATATCTACAACTTTAGTATTTATTTCGTATCCAATTACTTTGACATTTTTAGAAGCAAATGCAACTGCCAGAGGAATTCCTACATAACCCAAACCTACAACACATATTTTTTCCTTTCCTTTTGATATATTTTCAATAATTTTTTCTGGGTTTGTTCCATACATTTCAATCACCTCCTTCAGGCGGAATAATACCTTTTCTTTCAAGCACCACCTGATTTGCAAGAAGATAAGAATTTATGCTACCAATATCAAACCAATATGGAGGATTGACAACATACCCATATAATAGATTTTCAGCAGCTATTTTTGGAAGAATTGACTTCTCTATAGATACTTTCCCATATGGAATTAAATCTAAGATTTCTGGCTCCATTATAACATATCCAGCATGAGCTAGATTGGATGGAGCTTTATCAAGAGATGGCTTGTAAATGAATTCTTTAATTAAACTTGTTTTGTTATCGAAATCTGCTATTCCAAATCTATTAATGTCGTCTTCGGGAACTGGAAAGAGAATGATAGTGGCTAGTCCCTTATGAGATTTGTGGAATGAATATGCATCTGTTAAGTTTATTTCTGTCACATTATCGCCGTTGCATGCAAGAAAAGTGTCTGCTATTTGTGCCTCCGCCCCCAATATTTTCAGATCGCCGCCAGTTTCCCAACATAAAGTATTTACTATTTTGATTGGGATGTTAAATTCTCTATTCCTAAAATAACTTTCTATCACCTCTCGCATATAGTTTACTCCGATATATATCTCCTTTACTTCTTTTAGCTTCAAAACATTATCAATTACATACTCTATGCAAGGTTTTCCAGCTACTGGAAGAAGAGGCTTTGGAATTGCATTTGTTAAGGGTTTTAACCTTTCCCCTCTTCCAGCTGCTAATATTAGAGCTTTCATAAGTTGGTTAATAAAAAAATCTTTAAATAATTTTATCTATTTTATCGCAATGAATATTACTATTCTGGCTTGTGAAGGAAAAGAAACAACGGGCTTGGTAACATATTCAAGAAATGTAACAAAAGAATTATTAAAAATGAATGATAGAATAAAAATGATTCCTATCTCCTCTCTTGAATTTAAGGTAGGGGAAAGATTGGTTGGAGGATATATATTTTCTGGTTTAAAATTTGCAAAAATATTTGCAAAAAAAATAGATGGAGACATTGTTCATTCATTGGATTTGCAAGTAATTCATCCAAAAACAAATATTGTTACACTACATGATTTAACAGCTCTTTATAGAAGTAAACTAGAAAAGTATCTTTATAAGTTTCTTTTAACAAGATTGGGACACATGAAAAAAATAATCACTCCAACAAATTATATCGCAGATAATGTTGCCAAGATAACAGGTGTTAATAGAGAAAAATTTATTACTGTATACTATGGATTAAATCATAAAATGTTTTATCCATCTAATAAAACTCCAGAAGAAATAGCACAGGATAAGTATAACTTGGTTCATGTTGGAGAAGTAAGAGAAAGAAAAAATATTCATTTAATATTAGAGGCAATTACAGCGTTGGGAGAAGGATATAGATTTATTCACATTGGACCAGATAGAGAATTAAATTATAAAGAAAAATGTCTTGAAATAGCGAGGAAAAATGATATTGATTTTATTAATATTGGGTATCTCTCACAAGAAAAAATAAAGGATTATTATACCCATGCAGATTTATTTGTCTTTCCTTCAAAGGATGAAGGATTTGGATTGCCTCCTCTTGAAGCAATGGCATGTGGAACAACAAGTGTGGTTTCAAATATTCCAGTTTTTAGAGAGATATATAAAAACAGTGTTTATTATTCCGAATTAAATCCGAACGAGTTGGCTGATAAAATAGAATACGCAGTGAAGCATAAAAAACCAAAAAATGAATTAATTTCATATGCAAAAAAATTTACTTGGGAAAAAGCTGCTGAAAATTTACTTAAAATTTATGAAGAAGCTTCAGAAAAGTGATTTATTTGCATTTTAATTGCAAATAATATTTAAATATTGATTTGCAACCTATTACATAAGGAAAATAAAATCCGAGGTTGGCATAAAAATTTTTAACTTCTCTCTTTTTTCTTCCATGCTTTACATCATAATAGTTACTCCAAGATGCAATAAGAAATGCGTTTATCCCAGAAAAATTTTAAACTTCTAAAAGCCATTTCCATAATGGAATGCATTTTATCTTCTTCTTTTCCCTATCTATTTCATCTTCATAATCCCATGTAATTATCAATAAATTTTTGCATTTTAATTCATCGCTTGCTTTAACCAGCGATTTTATTTCTCTTTTTTCTATTTCATCTTTTCCAGAAGCATATGTAACTTGAATAAGTTGCTCAATGTTTATTCCTTCCTTGACCAAAAAATCAACTTCATTTTGCTGAGGTGTTTGATAAAAGTATATTTTCTTTCTTCTTCTTAAAAGATCTAACACAACGATATTTTCCATAGCTTTTCCTATATTTTTTAAAGAGCCAGGATAAAGTGCTTCAACAACACCTGTATCTATAGCATATATTTTTTTAGGTTGCATAAATTGATATTTCACCTTTCTGGAAAATGGAAAAAGCTGAATTATTAGATAAGCATCTTCCATGTAGGAGAGGTAGTTCTTTATTGTATGAACACTCTTAATATTAGATATATTCTTAATTTTGTTATAAGATATTCTTGATGAAAAATTTGAGATAAGATAAAAAGCAATTTCCTTTAAGTCCCTTACAAATTTTACCTTATATCTTTCAACAATATCTCTTGATATAATCATTTCATATAATTCCTTAAGATAATTTTTCCTATTAGAAACTTTGTAGCTCTCCGGAAAACCGCCCAGATTGATATAATTTAATAAATTATGTTTAAGATTTCCAATCTCCCGGGTTGTAGGTAGCTCACCAATATTTATCTTAAAATATTTTATATATTCCCTGAAGCTAAATGGATATATCTCAAAACTCATGCATCTTCCAGTTAAGTGGGTTGCAAGCTCTTTACTTAAAAGTTTTGAGTTGCTTCCAGTTATTATTACATTATATTCTTGTCTCAATAATCTATTGGCAAAAAGCTCCCATCCTTCTATATTCTGTATTTCATCCAAAAGAAGAAATCTAAAATTTCCATAGGTTTCATGAAGGAGATGGAGGATCGTATTTAGATCTTTTGCCTCCACACCTACTATCCTTTCATCATCGAAGTTTATATAGGCATAATCTCTATCTCTTAAAGATAAAAAAGAAAACACCGATTTACCGCATCTTCTAACACCAGTTATTACCTTTATCAATTTATCATCTAAAGAAAACCTAAATGATTCTAAAAATTCTCTATCTATTATATCCTTATCACTAAGTATCCTGTTTATTTCATCTTTCTGATCTATCAGAGCATTTTTGATGATAAATCTATTGATGTTAAGTATAATGCAAAATTATTTAAAAAATTTTGCAGTGGAATTAAAATTTTTAAAAACAAATAAAAAATTTATTCTCCTTATTTTTACATATGCTTTACATAATAATAGTTACTCCTATTTGCAACATGAACTGCATATATTGCGGGGGAAGCTTGCATAACATGCCAGATGAAATAAGTTATGGAAATGATGAAATTTTTGATTTCATAAGCAA
>JACIWB010000007.1 GCA_014361245.1 Thermoplasmatales archaeon
ACAATGGGCTCCTGAATACATAGTTGGCTATCCACCTGGTGACTTCGATATTTCCATAGGAGATGCAGTATTCATATTCAGAAATGAAGGAGGAATAATACAATGGGATGGCGGGCGCTCCTTGCAATCTTAATTCCAACAAATGCGGTTTTTCCGCAAATTTGATGAAAGTTAGGTTATATATTTCGAGGAATATTCAAAATTTAAATTTAAAATGCAAAAACTTCCCATGGCTCTATTTCACCATTTACTAAATAAAAAATCGGGTTTAGCTCCAAAACATCATAATTTTTATTGCATAAGAAGCTATACCTTTCTAAATCCCTTTTTTTTAATTTATTACAAAGATGAAGAAATTCAAATTTAACTTGTCCCGAAGTAACTGAAATTATTTTAGAAAGAGGTTTTTCAATATTTAATTTGTTTCTATCAAATATATAATTTCTTTTTTTAGCTTCTAAATATACATAATATAAGTAGGATTCTATTGCTAGGAGAGGGCTTTTGAAATTTTTAAATCTCAGCAATTGAGGATGATATTTATATCCTTTTGTTTTTCCTTCCAAAACTTTTTTGGCAAGCAATCCTTCACACCATAAAGCAACTATGCCTTTATTATCTAAATATTTTGGATGAATTGACCAGATCCTCATTTTTTCCTTATGTCAAAAAATATAACTTCTTCATATAAATCTTTTTAGCCCAAAATGCTAAATTTTATAAATATTAAAAACTTATAACCCTATGAAACTTGATAATAGGGATAAGATGGTTATATCTGTTGGGATTGCAATACTTGTTGTGGCAATAATTGGTATAGTATATCACGAAAGAAGTTATGTTTCAATGCAGGAAATTCAAAAAGAGAAATTCAGGGTTAGCTGGGTTGAATATAGTGATGAAATAAATGATGAATTCTATGTAGGGAAGGAAGGGATTGAACAGACATATGAAATAAAATTGAATGAAAATTATGCTGGCATTTCTTCACTGCATGCCTTGATTGAATGGGAGGATAACATAAATCTTCATGGTATAATTTTTAAATGGAACTGGACTGATAAGGTCGATGCAACAATAAGCGTGCCAGAAATGAATTTCTCGAAATCATATTCTGAATATGGAAAAATAGAAGCAAGTGTTAAAGGAAGCATACCAAATGATTTTATTTTTGAAGGAAATGAAACAGCCCTATATGAAAAATTAAAAGAATATGAAATTAAGGATGTTAAATGCAAAACAAGTTTTTCAATAACTCCAAAGCCAGTTCTTCTTGATAAAGGAAATGGCATTCAGATAAAGATTTTATATACCTATTACAAGCCAAAAATAGAAAAAATCAGCTAATCTTATATCTTAAAAAAGCAGCAATTCCGCCGAGCGCCGCCAGCTTTTTCCCTCCTTCATGAAGTTCGCTCACAAAAATTATATCAGCCCCTGTTTTTTCCGCTTTTTTAATCAGTTCCTCCTCATTCCTTACAAGAGAGTTTAATAAAATTAGCTTTTCAATTGCTCCAGCCTCAGCATATTTTTCAACCTCTTCCCTGCCGTAAGCAACATTTCCATTTTTTGAAATTTCCTCAAGAATTTTTTCAACAATTTCTATTTCCTTTGCAACCCTATTTTCTTCCATGAACTTTCTGACTATTCCTCTTTTTATCGCTTCATATACCCCAGCCGTGCCAGAATTGAAAACGCTGTCAACAAAATAATTCTTAATTTCATTTTTCGCAAAAGATAAAAATTTCTCTTTGGCAAAGCCAGCCCCAACTATTGCAATTGGCAAATTTATTTCCTTTATCTTTCTTAATATCTGTCCATAATATTCTTTTTCATTATATTCTCCCTTATAATCTTTTCCACATTTATCTGAAAAAATATGGAATTTCTCCTCAATTCCATATTCATGAATTACTGCAAGAGTTGCTTCGTCATCATCCATAACAAGAATTGCAAATTTTGGCTTTATTTCCTCCGCCTCCCTTAATCTTTTTAGATGATATTCTTTCCATTCCTTTTCTATTTTTATTTCCATATTTGGTTCAATTGAAAATGTATGATATGCTCCCGCCTCCTCGCCTTCAACAATTTTTCCCCTAATTCTCAGTATATCAGTGAATTCATGAAATTCTTTATCAGTTACTTCTATTTTAAGATAAACTCTTTCTTTTTCCTCTTTCTTTCTCCTTATTTTTTCGATGCTATCTTTTTTACTCCTGAAAGTATATCCTGATAAAAAATCTCCTTCTTCTATTACATTGTAAAGATGCCAGCAGTCGTTTTTGCTCTGAACAAGTAATCTTGCAATTCCCTTTTTTAAATCCAGTTCCAGTATTTTCATAAATTTTCCTCCTTTACAGACAATTCTCCAGGAGGCAAAACTTTCTGCAATTCTTCTATGCTCACGCCAAAAATTTCTGCAAAACTTTTTGCAATTTTATTTGGATTTTCCCTACCAGGAATAAAAACAACCCATTTTTTAGCAAGCTTTTTAATCGCTGACGGAGGACCACCCATTATCTTTATCTCTCCTTTAATTTCAACCAATCCAACCGCAATTTCAAGAGCGCACCTTTCATAATTCCTTTTTCCTCTTATCATAAATGCTCCAAGAGGCAAATACATGCCAGATTCAGCACTCTTTGAAACCTGCCACGGATAAACCCAGTAGGCATCGCAAGCAGTAAATTGACCCCATGCTTTAGAATATGAAGCCGCAAACTGACATGCTTCCTTAATTGTGTCTTCGCTTATCTTCAATGGCTTTCCATCCAAATCATGCGCCTTTATTATGCAGGACGGCGCCCCATGCACATCTGCATGCACATATATATCATTTTCCTTCAGATATTTCTTTACAATTTTTTCATTGCTTCTTGCATCCTTTCCTCCAATAACAATATTTCCATCTGAGGAGATGAACCACCTATAATTTTCAAACCAGTGTTTTTTTTTCTTTTTAACTTCTTCCTTAAATTTACTGATTCTAATTTTTGTTTCTTCTATTGCTTTCCTTGCCCCCTCTATCTTTTCCCTCATTTTTTTACTCTTTAAATATTTATCATTTGCATTTTCATAGACACTTTTTCTCGAATCTATCTTAACAATCATATTCTTCCCAATATAAGGTAATTCAACCTCTATAAATGGATACTTCTTCCTTTTTATTTTCTCCTTTTCTTCACCTTTCAATATTCTTTCAATTAATTCATAATTTGCAAAAATAGCATCTCCCTCTTCCCTATATCTCTTCTCTTCTTCTTCGAATTTCTTTATTGCTTCTTCCTGTTTCGCTATCTGTCTCTCTATTCTTTCTTTCTCTTCCTCCTTTTTTTCCTTTTCCTCCTTTTTTATTGAATGATAATATTCATCATATGCCTCGCTTATACTTTCAAAAAAAATTTTCTCATATCCTTCATATCTTTTTAGGGAATAAGGTAAAACATCTATAAATTCAGAATTTTTTATAATCTGTGGCTCAAATTTTTTCCCCTCAATTTTTTCAATAAATTTTCTAAAATCTTCATAACTTTTTATTTCCTCTGCATATATTCTTGGAACACCGTTTTCTATTAAAAAATTTAAAATATCCTCTCTTTTCATGAAATCTTCTTCAGAAATCTTCTTTGGATTTTTTGCAGAAGGAAAAATGTATTTTTCTCCTGGCTTTAATATCCTGTCTCTCCATTTTTGATGTGTAATAGGCAGAATTATTTTCCATTCTTCATCTAAAAGCAATATATTTCCAGGAGGAATTATTTCAATAGCCAGCCTGTATATTTTTTCCTTAATTATTTCAATTAAAACAATTCTATCCATTTCATACTGCTCTATCTTTGCTATCTTTCCCCCTCCTAAATATTTCCTTAAAGCCATTGCGAAAGGAGGTGGCTGCTTCTCTTCCTTCTGCCTGTATTTACTCAAGCATATCCATTTCCCGCTTTTTATAAAAAGCTCTTTATCCTTTAAATTTATGAAAATTTCATCATTTTTCTGATATATCTTTCCTACATATCTGCCCACCATGCTCTGGAGCTCGCTAACAATTGCATATATATCGACAGCATCGAGCCTTTCCTTCATTTTATCTGCAAGCAAGGCATTCCAAGAAGAATATACTCCTCCAGCGTTTTGTAATCCTGCCAGTCATCAAGAGGAATTTCAATAATATAATCTTTTATTGCATCATAAAACATATCCCCCAGAAATTCTGATTCGTAATAATTCTTAAAAAATTCTATTTCAAGATACCCAGAAAGAGTTTTAGTTGTATTGTATCCACTGAGCCCATATGAAAGCCCGCTCGCCCCAATAAATGCAACAGCACCGCCATGTCTCTTCTTTAAAAATTGCCATCCAAGGCATTCATATGTTAAATTAAATTGGGCTGTATGGCATGCATTTGCAAAAATTATTGGTAATTTCCTGTTGTAATAAGTATATACATCAAGTAAGGTAATTCCAATCCATTCATCGCTGTTGTGTGGATGCGTTGCCCAGCTATTTGGTGAGCCATGTCCAGAGAAATCTATGAAATCAATTCCCTTCATTATTTCCTTCCATATGTTTTTCCTGTTCAATGAGCCATCGCTTGCCTTCAACTTTATGCATTCAAAATCATTCATCGTGCCAGCTACAATCTCATTCAAATATTCTCCTTCATTGACATCCTCTCTATCAAATGTATCTGTGTCTCCACCGCAAAAAAGAATTCTTTTAACTTTATCGCTATTTTCATATTCAATAACCTTTTTTATAACATTTTTTAATTCCGCTTTACTCCTACAAGCAAATCTTCCAACATAAACATCTGGCATTAAATCAATTTTGTCATATCTTCCTTCATAATTATATTCAGCAAATATTCCATTCCCATTGCTGTCCCAGTCATCAAAAACAATGCTTCCATTCTCATATTTATAAATATCTGCAAAGTATAAATCGCTTATAAATTCATTTTCTGTAAATGGGGGGACATGGTCAATTGCATATGCGTATCTAACTGGCATGAGCCATTTCTCATTAAACCCAAAAGCCCTTCCTCCTACAAGCATAACATATTTTATTCCCCATTCCTCAATTGCATTTTTAATGAAATATTTCACTTTTTCAGCATCATCCCTGCCATTTCTCGCTACATTGCTACTGTAAATTTCATTCAACCCCACTGCTATTGTCTTTATTCCCTTGCTTTCCTTATGCTGCTTCAATGCTTCAATCTCGCTCAGCCATGCATCTGGTGAAATTATTAAAAAATCATATAGCGAGGCACTTTCAGTTTTTTCTGGCAAAACATAATCAATTTTTACATCAAATTCTGCATGCAAAACTTCATTTCTCAAAGCATTGTATCTGAAAGGATAAAGATATAAGGAAAGGAAAATTACTCTTTCGCCATTGTTTATTCCTGCATGAATTTCATATTCATACCAGCTTGAAGGATAAAACTCATCCTTGCTATATATTTCGCCCTCTTTTATTTCAAATTTTTTTGGATAAGGAGCGGGAGCTGGCTTTATTTTTTCCTTTAATTTTATCTTTTCAACATTTTTTTCCTTTACTATTACCTCCTTTATTTCAGTTCCAAACGGAAATACATATGTTTCATATTTATATGGCAAAACTGGATAGCCCTCTTTATAAATAAAATTTGTATAGCCAGCAAAGATATTTTCATTGCTTTTTTGAACTGCCACAGGAGCAATCATTACAAGAAATGTTATAAATGCTAAAACTTTCATAAGAATAATAGTTGTTTATATTAAAAAACTTATGGAGGCAGGGGGAGGGAGGAAAATAAAAAGAGAGGGAGGCATTTTCCCTCCCCTCGTAAAAATCATTATATAGTTTATAAACAATATGTAGCAAACATCGAACTGTCTAAGACATTTATCGAACATTGCATTTTATAATTCTTTTTTCAGTAATTATCATATCCATCCTTACATCATGTTCCTGATTAGGAATATTTTTCAAAACCTGAAAATCATAAGCTATTGCAATTCTTTTTGAAGGAATTTTTTTTAGCAGCCTATCAAAATATCCCTTTCCATAACCTATTCTATTTCCATTTTCATCGAATGCAATTCCAGGAACAATTATAATATCCATACCTTTGTTTTCTATTTTTGGATCTTTTGGTTGCAATATTCCATATGCTCCGCTTTCAAGCTCTTCCCATGAATTTATTCTGGCAAGAAATATTTCACCATTTTTTATAAATGGAACAAAAAGCTCCCTCTTTTTCGAATATTCTTTAATCAATCCATGTGTATAAACTTCGCTCCCAAATGAAATGTAGCATGCAATTCTATTTGCTTTTGAAAATTCTTCCAGGCGATAGAGTTTCTCCAAAATTATGTTGCTTTTTTCCAATATTTCATATGTTGAGAGAGAATTCCTTTTTTCAAGCAATTCTTTTCTTATTTTTTCTTTCATCAAAGCCCAAGTATTTCCTCAATTACTGCAAGCAAACCCTTTATATCCTGAACTTGTAAATCACCCATATGGGCTATTCTGAATGTTTTTCCCTTTAAATCACCATATCCATCTGAGATACGCATATAATATTTTGCGAGCTGCTCGTTCAGCTCTTTAACTGATATATTTCTTGTATTCTTTATGCATGTTAGGGTTTTTGATTCATAGCCTTTCTCTGGATATATATCAAAATATTTTCTTGCCCAATCCTGGACAATTTTTGCCATTTTCTCATGTCTTGCAAATCTATTTTCAAGCCCTTCTTCATTCAATATATAATCAAGTTGCTTGTTCAATGCAAACATCTGGGAAATTGGAGGAGTAACCATTGTCTGATTCTTCTGATGATATTTATAAAGTAATGTTAAATTAAAATAATAGCTTCTTGGAGGAACATTTTTTGCCCTTTCCAGAAGTCTTTCACTGACAGATGCAACAGTTATTCCAGATGGAAGGGCAAAGCATTTCTGCACCCCAGCAAGGCACATATCTATTCCAAGCTTATCCACTTCTATTTTAACTCCCCCCATAGCAGATACTGCATCAACCAAAAAGAGAACATCATCATATTTTTTCACAACTTCTGCAATTTCCTTTAAAGGATTCATAAGCCCTGTTGATGTCTCATTGAAAACAAGAGTTATTGCATCGTATTCCCCGCTTTCGAGCTTTTCTTCGACCATCTCCGCTTTTATTGCCTTATCCCAGTCAATGCTTAAAGCATCACACGGCACACCATTACCTTTTGTTATTTCATGCCATCTCTTTGAAAAAGCTCCATTAATCAAATTAAGGCATTTCTTCGCAACGCCGTTGCATACCGCCGCCTCCATTGCGCCCGTGGATGAAGACGGGAAAATGATGACGGGCTTTTCTGTATATAAAACCTTTTGCAATTTCTTTGTTATTTCCTCATATAGTTTGCTGAATTCTGCGGAGCGATGATATATCTGGGGGACAGCCATTTCCTGCAAAATTTCTTCTCTTACTTCTGTTGGGCCTGGGGTAAATAATTTTAGATGCCTCATATAGGTATATCCTGAGCAATACTTAAATTTTTACTTTATTCCAAAACCATTTTCTATCAGTTCAACAAACCTACTTATAAACCTTGATATGGTTGCTCCATCAGCTAAATCATGGTCAAAGGTAATAGTAAGATGTAAATAATCCCTAGCCTCAATTTTATTTTCAAAAATTCCTGGCTTTTTTGTAATTCCGTTTACAGCAACAAGAATGGATGTGGTTCCCCCTAAAGGAATTATCCATCCTGAAAATTTGCTGAACATACCTATGGATGTTACTCCAACTGTTCCCATATGTTTTTTCTTTGTAATTCCTCTTTTTCTAAGCAAAAATAAAATTAATTTTTTTATAAGATATGGTGATTTTATTACAAATCTTTCAGTAAAACTCAATTTCATGAGCACCTGCTCCTCTCCCTCTCCTTTTTGAGCATTCCTTATTTCCTCAGTTATTTCCTTTATGCTCTTTTCATTTGCCATCCTTATTACATATGCCATTGGAATATGCTCCCCATTAACTATCTTTTCAATAGGTATGGCAACATCTACATCATCAAATATAACAATTTTATTTCTTCCTTGCCTGTAGGCATTCAACTCTTTATGTTCAACGAGAGCTTCAGCAAGGCATTTTATTATCCATGCAGTAAAGGAAATATCTCTTCCCTCCTTTTTGTGTTTTTTAATAGTTTCCATAGATGCTGTTACATCTGCTTCAACTAAATAATGCAAGCTATGTTTGCGCCATCCCTCTCTTACTATAAGCTCAATATTTTTCCTGTATTTTGAAAATGGCTTTATTTGATAATTTCCAGCCTTGCTCACAAAAATAAAGGAGAAAGTCTATTTAAGTTTGAGCTTTCAAATGAAAAATAAATATAAATGCATTTATTATCAATGGAGAAATTAAATGAGATTGTTAAGGAATTAAAGAAACACGAAGCGAAAAGAGAGAAGCCGAGAATATGGAGGGAAAAAGAAATTCTGAATAATAAAATTGTTGATTCTTTTGCATTTATTTTGCATACTTCCGGCTGTGCATGGGCGAAGCAGGGAGGATGCACAATGTGCGGGTATTTCAAGGAAAGTTATGATGTAAGCGAGGAAGAAATAATTGAGCAGATAAATTTTGTTTTTGCAAATTATAGCGGGGAAGAAGTTGTTAAGATATATACATCTGGCAGCTTTCTTGATGAAAATGAACTGCCCGTAGAAATGCAGAATTATATAATCAATAAATTTGATAGAGCAAGCAAAATAGTGATTGAAAGTAGGCCAGAGTTTATAGAAAATCTTGAAAATTTAAAGCAAAAAAATATTGAAGTTGCTATGGGGCTTGAATCCGCAAATGATAAAGTGCTTGAATATTCAATAAATAAGGGGTTTAAATTTGAGGAATGGAAGAAGGCAGCTGAAAAAGTTAAGGAATATGGAAAAAGTTTGCGAGCTTATATTTTAATAAAGCCACCATTTCTTACAGATGAAGATGCAATAAAGGATGCAATCTATAGCGTGGAAAAAATAAA
This sequence comes from Thermoplasmatales archaeon, assembly GCA_014361245.1. NCBI lineage: Archaea > Methanobacteriati > Thermoplasmatota > Thermoplasmata > Thermoplasmatales > Thermoplasmatales archaeon. The sequence goes on from JACIWB010000007.1 coordinate 9,032, forward strand.
AGATATTGCTGACATAATTTCCTTCAATCCAGTTGCAATTCACAGCAAAACATTACTTGAGTTGTTATGGAGAAAGAATATTTATCGCCCTCCATGGCTTTGGAGTGTTGCAGAAATAATAAAGGAAAGCAAGGAAATTTATGATGGAATTATAAGATGCGACATTGTGGCGGGCGGCACGCCGAGGGGGGCGCACAACTGCGGGGTATGCGATGAGGCATTTTTGAGGGAGATAAAAAATTTTTCATTAAACCAGAAAATGGAAGAGGTAGAGTGCGATTGCAGGGAGGAATGGCTTGATTGGCTTGAGATTGAAAGATTTTTGATTTAATATGTTTTTAATTTTCTTCTATCAACTTTTACTCCTGCTGGGGTTATCATGAAGCGATTTCTGTCGATGCCTACTATATCACCATTTACATCACTTGCTACTCTTTTCATTTCATTTATTATTCTTTCTACTTCTATGCTATCAGCAGATACTGGAGAAATGTCCATAACAAGCATATTTCCTTCATAAACATGCTTTATAAGCTCTTTTAAGTCCTCGTATTTATGCACTTCAGCTATCCTGACATACATTTTTGCCTCTTCTTTTTTTTCAACGCCTGTTTCTTCAAGGTCTATATAACCCTTCTTCTGTCTTCCGAACATGTTAATCACGATAGAAAATACTTCACTGTTTTAAAAGTTTTTCAATTTTTCTTCAATCAGCTGGGTTAAATCTATTGCATCATATTCTTTAAGATGGCTGTAGCAATGAGGAGAAGAAGTTACGATTGTTGCGTTCTTTTCCTTTGCTTCTTTTGCAAGATATTTTGCAAGCTCATCAGCTTTTTCTGGAAAAGCTAATTTATATTCAATTTCTCCTCCACACCATCTTGCCATCTTTCTATTTTCTTTGAATTCAACAAGATTCCCAATCTTTTTTATTATTTCTCTTGGCTCTTCATAAATTTTAAGATATCTTCCCAAAAATTCTGAATCATGATATATATAATTTTTTCCATCTCTCTTAAAGCTGTAATTTGAAAAAAATTGACTTATATGTATTGGCTTATACTCATTGAATTCAATCATTCCATTAGGACATGAAAATATAATTTTTTCATAATTCTCAAGTTTTTTTTCCTTAAAATTTGTTCCAATTTTTCTGAGTGGATAGCCACAGCACTGACTTATTATTTTAATATCCTCGCCAATTCTATCAAAAATAGAAATTATAACATCCTTCATTTCTTTTTTAACCAGGCACCCCATAAAAAATGCATTTTTTCCATCTCCATATGAAAAGTTTCCTTCTCCAAAAATGTTATCGTATTTCTGAAAATTTTCATAAATTTTTTTATGCTCTGGCAACAAATTTTTTAATTTATATCTTGCCCCATTTATTATTTCAGCAATTTTTATATTTGAAGGGCAATCTTCCTCGCATCTTCTGCAAAGGGAGCAGTCCTGCAATATTTTAACTAAATCCATATCCTCCTTTATCTCACCGTTAATAAACCCGTAAGCAATCATTATTTTTCCCTTTGGAAAATCACTCTCCTTTTGAGCAAAGCTATAAGAATAATATGGCTTTTTACAGAAGCCACAAGCAGTGCAACAAAGTATTTCATCATAAATTTCCATGGTATGAATTAAAAATTTATATTTATTTATATCTGAGATAGGAAATTATGCTCCTCTTCCACTGCATCATTTTCCCAGGATTCATTATATTATTTGGATCTATCGCCTTCTTTATTTTTTCCATTGTCTCAGCATCCTCATCCATCCAGGGCGCCTTTGTTATGCCGATGCCGTGCTCCCCGCTCGCCAGCCCGCCGAGTTTTTTTACAGTTTTATAGATTTCATCTACCGCTCTTTCAGCATTTTTCCAGCTTTTTTCATCTCTTGGATTTAGAAGAACTTTTGTATGCAAGTTTCCATCCCCTGCATGCCCGTATGTGCCGACTATTATTCCATATTTTTTTGCAATTTTCTGGAATTCCTTTATTGCTTCTGGTATTTTTGAAATTGGAACGCACATATCATCAGCGAGGCTTACTGAAACCATATCATCGCCATATCTTGATAGGGAAGGCAGAATTCCTTTCCTCCCTTTCCATAGCTTTTGCATTTCCTTTTCATCATCGGTGAATTCTATCTCTTTGAACATTTTTTTTATTTTTTCTATTTCTTCCTTAACTTCACTTTCTTTTCCATCCAATTCAATGAAAAGCAATGCTTCAGCTTCTGGCAATCCAAGATTCATTGCCTTATTAACCGCTTTTATGCATATGCTATCCATTATCTCCAGGCTTGATGGGAGAATGCCACTGCTTATTATTTTAGAAACGCATTTACCAGCATCAATTACATCATTAAATGGCAATAAAGCAACTGCTCTTTTTTCTGGCAATGGAGCAAGCCTTATTGTTGCCTCAGTTATAATTCCAAGTGTCCCCTCGCTTCCAACAATAATTCTTTCAAGTTGATAGCCAGAAGAATTTTTCAGCGTTAGCCCGCCAAGCCTTTTCCTCCCATAAGGAAAAACAACCTCTAAGCCAAGAACATAGTCACGAGTAGCTCCATATTTTATTGCTCTTGCTCCAGATGCATTTACAGCAATCATTCCTCCAATAGTGCATACATCCCCGCTTCCTGGAGTTGGGGGGAAAAAGAAGCCATATTTAGCAAGCTCTTCATTCAAGCTCGCATAAATTACTCCTGGCTCAACAACACAATACAAATCATTTACATTTATCTCCTTTATCCTATCCATCCCAGTCATGTCAAGCAAAATGCCCCCATGCACGGGCACCGCCTGCCCGCATAGCGCAGTGCCTGCTCCTCTTGCAATCAATGGAATGCGATACTCATTTGCAATTTTAACTATTTTTTCCACTTCTTCTGCATTTTTTGGTTTTATAACAACATCTGGCATTGCATGGTGTATAGATGCATCAAAACCATAAGCATATAAATCACATTCTTTTAGAAATATCCTTGAGCCATCAATTTCATTAATTATTTTATTAAGCCATTCCATGTTGAAATAGTTGGATAGTATAAAATAGTTTAGGGAAATTGCGCAATTATTTTTAACAATGATTTTATTTTTTTATTTCCAAGGTGGTTTTGGATCTATTGATAATAAATGTCCTGATCCAACACAATTAATACCATGTTTTTCTCTTTCTATTCTAGTAAGATTGCCAGGATTGCTGAGATTTCTTACAAGGGTTAAAGCAGCATGCCATAGATAATAGTCCGAGCAACGAGAACCCTGCACTGTTTCTCCTCTTGGGTGTGTTCCATTAAATGTAACTCTCATAAATTCCATGAAATTGTTACGGGAATAAATCATGCGAGTGTTTGACCGTCTCTCTAGAAAACGTGGTCTATCAACAGAGTACATGTGGTTATTTACTGGTCTATCACTTTCATCGGTATTAACTGTGTCATCATTTGGCAATTCTACTTGATTTGGCCAATCTTCACTTTTATTTTCTACTCCTATGAAAATATGATAATGATCTAAATAATGTATCTGGCGAGTAATGTCAAAACATATTCTGCTTATATTTCCTATTCCACTTGGATATACAGTGAATTCAATTCCAATTACATTTCCATGCCACCAATTACCATCAACTTGGAATCTTCTTAAACCAAAGCCCCCAGCGCTATCAATAAGCCATCTAACATTGCCTTGCATATCTGGCCATACAGTATTATCCCATTTATCACTTTTATCATGTTTTACATCTGTAACTTCAGACCATATTCCAGTTAAACATACTATATCTCTCGCTCCTGAATAGCTCAATGTAAATGTTATTCCTCTCATTTTTAAATTTTTTGGATTTTCTTCTGTTATTTCAACCCACACAGTTTTTGGTAAATCCTTAACTTTAAAAACCCATGTATCTGGTGGGTTTGTTGGCCTAATTTCATTATCCTTTACTTTTGTATCCCAAAGTTTTACAGCATCCTTGTTCGGACCAGATTTTACCAAAGTTACATCATCATCTGGTTTTACTCCAGGCCCTGTTGGTGGCCATAAGACCATTTTCGCCAAATCAACTTCATCTCTTCCCCTATATGTTGCTATTACTGGATTTTGGTCTTTGTCTCTTATACTATCTCCATTTGTATCCTGTATATTTGTTACAGTAAAAGCACCCTCACTCTCTTCTCTATCTTCTGCAACTTCATTTCCCCCTCCAGCTCCTTCTAATCCATCGTATATGGTTAAATTTATCCTAACAAGTGGGTTAAGTGTATATATTACCTCTGCTTTTCCATTATTTCCAGCAACATCGCTCACCTCAACTTTAATTATATTCCATCCATCTCGCAATGTAATTGGAATTTCAAAAGGATAATAAGTTGGCTGTAATTCAAGATACCAACTGCTTCCTGTTGCTCCTCCTTCCCATTCATGTATATACCCAAATTGCATTATTCCAACATTATCTGTGGCATATCCTACAACCCTTATATTTGGCTCAGTAAAAGTTGAACCATCTGGCGGATATGTTATAATTACTACTGGCGGCTGTGTATCCGGTGGAACATATGTTACATTTACTGAATCTGAACCACATCCTCCATAAGGACTGCAGAAAGTAACAGTTATTTTATTCCATCCAGGATGCAAGCCCCATATCTCTATCTTGAATTCAACATATTCCGCTGTTGGAAAATATGAAGAATTGCCAGTATATCCGCCTTCCCATTCCCATTTCCATTCCCAGTAATTTAATCCAAATTCATACGATGCATATCCAAGAACAATTAAATGAGAATCATTTAATATTGCACCATCTGGTGGCTGTGTTATTACAACAACTGGTTGGAGAGAAGAAGAATAACTGCCTCTATAAGTAATAGTTGCAATTACCTTATTTTCATCAGCCTTCATGATTAACTTTTCATTGGCCATAATGCTAAAAGCATTGCTAACAAATAGCACGCATATCGCTATACTTATCCACCTCTTATTTTTGTCCATCTTTACCTCTTTCCGCCCCCTGGGGTAGGGTCTTCCGCCTTCCGCCCCAGCCGTCTTAAAGCATAAAAAACAACAATAATAAAAATAGAAATTATTTATAAAAATTTTGGTTGAAGCATCCATAATTTTTTATTCTTGTTTTCTATTTCTTGCATGGATTGGTTAAAAGAAGCTTTATTTATAAGAGAGATGGCAAAAAAGAACAATGAATTTTTTGGTAATTGCCTTCCAATGATAGCATCTGAAAATATACTCTCTCCTCTCTGCCAGGAAATGCTCATAAGCGATTTTCACGGAAGATATGCGGAAGGAACTCCAGGAAATAGATATTACCAAGGGTGCTTATTTTTTGATGAAGTAGAAAAGAAAGCAATTGAATTAGCTAAAATTCTATTTGATTGTAAATATGCGGATGTTCGTCCAACTTCTGGAACAGTAGCAAATATGGCTGTATTTAAGGCATTTGCAGAGCCAGGAAGTGATGTAACTGTTCTTGATACTGCAAATGGAGCTCACATTTCATATGGCAAGTGGGGAGCTGCTGGCTTGAGGGGGCTTAATCTGCACTTCTATCCTTTTGATGAAGAGAAGATGAATATTGATGTTGATGGGGCAATAAAGCTGATAAGGCAAGTTAAGCCAAAGCTTGCTTTACTTGGGCAGAGTGTTTTTCTTTTTCCAACGCCTGTTAAGGAAATTGCTGAAGCTGCCCATGAGGAAAATGCAAGGGTGATATATGATGCAGCCCATGTTCTTGGCTTAATAGCGGGAGGAAAGTTCCAGCAGCCTCTTAAAGAAGGGGCAGATGTAATGACTGGTTCAACCCATAAAACACTTCCTGGCCCGCAAGGAGGAATAATACTTGCAAATAAAACAAAGGAAGAGGATAAGGAAATGAAATATCTTGACTGGGCTGTATTCCCTGGAGTGACATCTTCCTATCATCTTCACCATGTTGCTGCAAAGGCAATTGCTTTTGCTGAGCATTTGAATTTTGGAAGAGAATATGCTGGGCAGATTGTTAAGAATGCAAAGAAGCTTGCGGAATGCCTTTATAACCTTGGCTTTGATGTTTTAGGAAAGGATTATGGATTTACTGAATCTCATCAAGTTCTTTTCAGGGTTGGGAAAGAAAAAGGAAGGGAAGCAGCTGAAATACTCGAAAGAGGAGGAATAATAACAAACATGAACATGGTGCCAGGAGATGAGCATCCAGCGCGCCCATCTGGAATAAGGCTTGGAGTGCAGGAGATAACTAGGCTTGGGATGAAAGAAGGAGAAATGGAAGAAATTGCCGAGTTTTTCCACAGATTGCTTATAAAGGGTGAGGATGCGAGCAGGGTAAAAGAAGATGTTTTTGCTTTCAAGAAAAATTACAGAAAGATACATTATTGCTTCTATGGTAAAGATCCTTATGAATTCATAGAGATAATAAAATGAAAATAGCATTAACTGGCACACCTGGCACAGGAAAAAGCAGTGTTGCAAATTTGCTTGAAAAAAAAGGATATAAGGTTATCAGAATAGATGATATATATGAAAAATTTGTTGTTGGTTATGATGAGGAAAGGAAAAGCAAAATAGTTGATGAGAAAAAAATGGATAGAGAAATAAAGAAGATTAAGGAAGAGGGTGTGCTTATAATAGAAGGACATTTAAGCCATCTTTTGAGCGTTGATGGAGTAATTATTTTAAGATGTAATCCTGAAGAGCTTAAGAAAAGATTAGTTAAAAAAGGATGGGATGAAAAGAAAATAAGGGAAAATCTTGAAGCCGAAGCATTGGATATTATTCTACAGCGAACATTGCAGAAACATGAAAGAGTATGGGAAATAGATGTAACAGATAGAAGCAGTGAGGAGGTTGCTGAAGAAATAGATAAGATAATTAGGGAAAAATTGCCGCCACGCTATGGAAAAGTTGATTATAGCAACTGGTTGATTGAAAATGCTTGATAGATATAGAAGCAAGGTTGAAAAAATAATAAATCCAATTGCAAAGAAAATAAATTTAGAGGCAAATTTCCTTAGCTATCTTTCCCTTCTTTTTGCTTTTTTTGCTGGAATTTCAGCATATTTCTCATATGATTTTCCCTATCTCTTGCTCCTCTCTTCATTTTTTTTAATTATGAATGGCTTTCTTGATGCTCTTGATGGAGAAATTGCAAGAATTAAAAAAGAAGCCAGCGCAAAAGGTGATTTTGTAGACCATGCAATAGACCGTTTCTCAGATGCCTTCATCATAGGGGGCATAGCTCTCTCTCAGTGGATAAATAAATCTCTCGGAATATTTAGCATTACAATAATCTTTTTAATAAGTTATCTTGGCACCCAGGCGCAGGCAGTTGGCTATAAAAGAGTTTACTCCGGCCCGCTGGGGAGGGCTGATAGGATTATAATTCTTTTTTTTGCCTTAATAATTCAATTTTTTATTCGATACAAGCTTTTTGGCTTCTTTTTCATGGAATGGGTGATGCTCTATTTTATTTTTGCTGGAATTTTTACAGTTGTCCAGAGATATTTTGAAATAATGAAGTGGTTCGATAAATGAACAATAAAATTTATCTTTGGTTTTTTTTATTTTACCATGAAAAAATTATTAGTGCTTGTTGCTTTCCTTTTGTTTGTAAATTCAATAAACGCAATTCCCGTGAATGAATGGGAAAGAAATGTTGTCTATAGAAATATAACTCTTTTTGCTCCTGCAGTTGCGGAAATAAATGGAGAAAGCGTTGGAGTGCTTACTGAAATAAATGTTACGATGATGAATGGCTCAGGGAATGTATTTGTAACAACAAAACCAATGACACAGCTTGATATGCAGGGCTCCGCAAAACTTGCTGTATTTGTTGCCTGCTCACTTGCTGGAAAAGATGCAAAAGATTATGACTTCATATTCAGGGTTGTTTCCTCCTCGCCCATCGTCGGCGGCCCATCCGCGGGCGCAGTGATGACAGTTGCTGCGGTTTGCTTGCTTGAGAATTTGAGTGTTAGCAATGATGTTATAATGACAGGAATGATAAATCCAGACGCAAGCATTGGCCCAGTTGGAGGAATTCTTGAAAAAGGAGAGGCTGCTGGCAGTGCGGGCTTTAAATATTTTTTAATTCCAAAAGGGCAGAGCATACAATATAAGACGGTTGAGGAAAAAATTGGCTTTTTAACAATATATAGGAGCGTGCCAGTTAATGTATCTGAAGAGCTTTATAAAAAATACGGGATGAATGTTATAGAAGTAGAGGATATAAATGAAGCACTTGCTTATTTCACTGGTTTCATGTTTGAAGAGAAGAAATCCGATGTGCCAATAATATCTTCGGATTTTTATAGAGAAATAATGAAGCCAATGGAGGAAAAGGTTATAGAGGAAGCGGAAGAGATGTATGAAAAAGCTGAAGAAAATTTAAGCAAAACATCTTTACCATTAGGATGGCCATGGTATAATCCTCGTAGCATAGTTTCAAATTCTCTGGAAAATGCAAGAAAAAATCTTGATGAAGCAAGAAATGCATTATATAATGAATTTTATTATTATGGGATAAGCAAGGCATTTCAATCAAAAATAAACTCACTTTTTGTAATATATGCCTGCAATTTTTACAATGGTAAAGGAATTGAAGAAATAAGGAAGGAAGTAGAAGAAATTGTTAATAAGAGCATTTCAGATATGAAAAATGCGGAAATAAAAGGGCTTGAAAGTTTGCAATGCATTGGCTCAGCCCAGAAAAGAATTCTTGAAGCAGAAGAATATTTAAATAAAAGCGGAGATGATCTGTCTGTGCTATATAACCTTGCATATGCAAAGGAGAGATGTTTAACTGCTTACTGGTGGATGAATTTGAGCAATTATTTCAATGAGAGTTATAATATAAATGAAACATGGATAAAGGAAATTGCAGAAGAATATTATGAATATGCCCAGGATATTTTTTCATATGCAAATATTTTGAGCCAAGAGACGGGTTATTCAAGCAATTTTATAAGTAAGGCAAATGAAGCTCTTTCAAGAGCTAATGAGCAAAAAGAAGAATTTCCCTCAGCAAGCTTATTTAATTCTCTTGAATCAATAGCAAATTCAAATCTTGCAATAGAAATGATTGGTGTAAATGATTTGAGTGATAAGTTGAATAGAACAAGAGAAATGGCAAGTTATGCAATTCAGAAAGCAAGAGATGCCGGAATAGAGCCAATATTAGCAGTAAATTATAATGAATTTGCAAGAAGCATTGAAAGTGATGCATTAAATTCACTGGTTTATTATAAATATGCTTACATAATAGCAAATACTCTTTGCCTTTCAAAAGGATACAATGCTATAGGAATTGAAAAAGTAAATATAAATGCACCACTTCCCGAAGAAAATAAAGAAACTAAAGATAAAAATCAGTTATTTGCTGTGGCATTTATTTCTTTAATCGGTGGAATTTTAGTTGGTATTCTTTTCGCGACAAGGAAATATGAATAAAAATTGCTAAGAAAGAAAAATTTTATATTCAAAGAAGCGTATCTCCTTTCATGTGGGATATAGTCGGGCCATACTTTGAAAAATATCCTGCAAGAGCAAGAGTTGCAAATCTTCTAATTTCGTATGGGTTAAGCGTGGATAAGAACGGTAACATTTATTGTGGAAAAGTAAAAATTTCTAATTCAGCGATTGCAAGAGCACTAAAATTAGATAAAAGAACAGTAGACGGAACGATAAAAATGATAATTAAAGAGCCGTTTTTAAGAAAAATATTTTCAAATTTACAACCTATTTGCAATTTAAAATTTGCGGCATCAGTCATTAGAGAGTGGGATGTAGTGGAAATTTCCGTTGAAGATACTCATAAGCCAGGGCTTCTGGCGCCGATTGCGGCGCTGATCGCGAAAGAAGGAGTGAGCATAAGGCAGGTGGTTATAGGATACAGAGAGGATAGTTGGGAGGAAATAGTTTATTTGATTACTGAAAACCCAATCCCAGAAAAAACATTTAGAAAAATTAAGGATATAGAGGGGGTTAAAGAAGTAAGGCATCTCATTTTTTAATCTTTAATGTATAAATATAGCACATTAATGCAGTATGGAATACATCAATATCAAAAAATTTGTTTTTTCATATTAATTCCATCAAAAAACTTTTTATAAAGAAAATTTTATAGTTTTGGAGGCAGATAAAATGAAAGGAAAAATCGTATTAAGCATTGGGGTTGTGCTGGCAATGTTAGTGAGTTCTATAGCACCTATAGCAAGCTCTTTTGAGCTAGGAGAAACTATTACAAAAGAGCCAAGAGAAGTAAGAATGAAATTTGATTTCCTTATGCCAAAATTGAACAATGTGATGCTTTCTGGAAAAACTTATTCAGTTGTTGATATGGGATTGCCTACTATAGGAAATGCTGGGGAGCCAGAAATACCAGTAAAGCCAGTAAATGTATTACTTCCATATGGAGCTGAACTAAAGGAAATAAAAGTTATTGCGGATGAGCCAATTTTGATTGGAAAAGCCAAAATTACTCCAAAGCCATCATTAATTCCCATTGGAGAAAATGACTTTGTTTTAGTTGCAGAAGAGAATGAAGAAATATACAATTCAGACGAAATTTATCCTGGCTATCTATACAAGGAAGTAACAACTCAATATTTCAGGGGCTTTCCAGTAGTTACAATAAATTTATATCCAGTTCAGTGGAATCCATTGACTGAGGAGTTATATCTCTATCCAAACATGGAACTTGTTGTTGAATTGAAAGATGGGCAAGTAAATGAGCTATTCAGAGGAACAGAAGTTGATAGGCAGGAAGTTACAAAAATGGTTGATAATCCAAGAGAAGTTTTAACATATCCATTGCTTCCAAGCCATTCATGTGAATATGTTATTATAACAAATGAAGCGTTGAAAAATGCACCAGGCCCATATAATTTCCAGGCATTGGCAAATTCAAAAATTGCAAAAGGAATGAATGCAACAATTGTAACTGTTGAATGGATATATTCAAACTTTGGTGGAGTAGATAATCCAGAAAAAATAAGGAATTTCATAAGATGGGCGTATCAGGAATGGCATACTCAATATGTATTGCTTGGAGGGGATGCAGATGCTGGAAATGAAATTGTTCCAGTAAGGAGGCTTTGGAATGAAACATATTTTGGAAATTACAAAGCACACATACCATCTGATTTATACTATGCATGCTTAGATGGAAGTTATAATAGTGATGGCGACAGCTACTGGGGCGAGCCAACTGATGGAGAAGGAGGAAAAGATGTTGATTTAATTGCAGAAGTATATGTTGGCAGGGCACCAGTTGATAATGCAGCAGAGCTTGCAAACTTTGTAAGAAAAACACTTGAATATGATAGCTCGCAGGATCCTTATCTAAATAAAGTTTTGCTTTGTTCGGAATATGTTGGATTTGGAGGAATTGCAAATTATGGCTCAGTTTTTAAGGAAGAAATGAGAAATGGCTCAAATGCAAATGGCTACTATACAGTTGGTATTCCCGGAGATGAATACACTATTTTAGCATTGCATGACAATGAAACCTTTACTTGGAGTGTTGAACAATTAAAAGAGATAATAAACAGTGGCATCCATATAATAAACCATTTGGGACATGGAACAATCTCTACTCTAATGAAAATGGTTTCAAGCGATATAGCATCTTTGGAAAATGAAGGAAAATATTTCTTCCTATATACGCAAGCATGTCTTTCTGGAAACTTTACTTATAATGACAGCATAGCGGAAAAACTCGTTAAAAGTGAGAATGGAGCATTTGCAGTTATAACAAATGCTGATTATGGTTTTGGAAGAAGATGGACAACCGATGCCCCAAGCCAGGCATATGATAGAGAATTCTTTGATGCGGTATATGGAGAAAATATAAGGGAGATAGGAAAAGCAAATCAGGATTCAAAAGAAGATAATTTATATCGCTTGCAGGAAGACGGGATGAGATGGTGCTATTATGGATTAAATCTGCTTGGTGACCCTGAAATCGCAATAAAGGCGGGAGCAGTATATAATCATGATGTAGGCGTAAAATCAATAAATGAGCCAAAGGGAAAAATATCAACAGGAACGCATGCTATAAATGCAACAATTGAAAATTCAGGATTGAGCAATGAAGTTAGAGTCGATGTATTTTGTTCCATATACAAGCTCGACAAGGTCATCCACTTCTTTGATGATATGGAAAGCGGCTCAGCCAACTGGACGGTAATAGACAAAGATGGCGACGGCCATACCTGGACAATTTCTACAGCAAGATATAAGAGTCCAACCCACAGCTTTAGATGCACGGATTATACTACATACCTCCCGAATTCAATAGATGAACTTGTTTCCAAGGCAATTGACCTTAGCTCAGTTGATAATGCGATTTTGGAATTCTGGTATTGGGCGAAGAATGACTGGCTCACATATGCACACATGCCCTATGGTGACTATCTTACAGTTTATTTGAGCAGTGATGATGGTGTAACATGGGTGGAAGCAAAAACTTACATTACTTATACCTCCGAAAATTGGTGGTTAATGAGTATCCCGATAGAAAAATATGTTAATTTGACAAGCCATGTAAGAATTAAATTCACATTTGTATCGGATGCCCTCACTCATTATGAAGGAACGTATATTGACGATGTTGTTGTATATTCATGGGTACCTACAATAATGTATGAGGATGATACAAGAATATTAATAGACCCAGGGGAAAGAGAATTTGTTGAATTTGCTTATAACTTCTCATTTGAGGGCTTTTATGCAATAAATGTAACAGCATTCATTCCAGATGATGAATATCCAAGAAATAACTGGAAGAACATAACAATTGAAGTAAGAAATATAAAAGACGCTGGAGTAATTTCAATAAATTCTCCAGATACAAATATTCCTCCTGGAAGTTATACAGTGAATGCAACAGTAACAAACCTTGGAACAATTGATTTAACTAACCTGCCAGTTAATTGCACAGTTTATTACATAAATCAATCAACAATATTGGATGAGGACTTTGAATTTTTAACACCTCCAAACTTCAGAACAGGTTGGCTTGTAGAAGATACTAACGGAGATGGAACAAAATGGGTTACATCAACATCCTATCCATATGATGGTTTCAATTGTGCTTTCTATCAATCTCATGCATCAAATACAGCAAGTGATTGGGTATTTACACCCGCCTTAAACCTTAAAGGAGGAGCAAGTTATACTCTCTCATTCTGGTATAGAGCATACTCAGCATCTTATCCAGCAAGTATGCGAGTTATGATTGGCTCCTCTCAAAGTTCATCTGGAATGACAACATTGCTGTGGAATAATTCTTCAATAAAAACAACTACTTACACCCAGGCAACAATTTCATTCAGTGTAGAATCGACAGGAACATATTATATCGGCTTCCATAGCTACGGGGGAAGCAACGCTAATAGAAGAGTACATGTCGATAAAATATTATTGAATGAAGTTGCTTATGAAATCATCTACTCAAACGAGATAAATATAGCAAGTTTGCCAGTGAGGAAGTCAGTGAATGTCGAATTCTCATCGGTTGGTTTTTCAAGAGAAGGAGATTATATAATAAATGTAACAACAAAACTTGCTGATGATGAAGATACAACAAATGATTTAAAAAGCAAAACATTGAAAGTTATAAGCATTCAGGATGCAGGAATTAAACAGATTAACTATCCAACAGAACTGATAACAACAGGAAATGCAAATGTAAATCTAACATTAAAGAACTATGGAAATGTTCCATTAAATAATGTTGGGGTAAATTGCTTAGTTTATAGTGTAGGCACAACACTTGTAAAAGAAGGATTTAATTCAAGAAGCAGCTCCACTGCTTCGCCTGGCTGGACATTCAGCGGTGTTGGAAGGGGTACATCAACAGCTGCTCCTAGCCCGCCATATTATCTGTTGGCTACTCCTACTGGAGTAAAATATGTAATTAATAACTCAGTTCCATTTGGAAGCGGAAACTATGCGATGGAGCTATGGATTGCAAAAGACCAGGCAGCAATATCTGAGAGGGTGGAGTTCGTGAATATAAGCTATGGAAATTCATCAACTGGGCCATGGAATACGCTGTTTAGCATCAATTACACTTTATTAAATGCAATGGAAGTTGAAAAGTGGTACAGGGTAGTGGTTGATTTATCACCCTGTGCTAACGGAAATAGATGGATAAATATAAGTGCAACTCTTACAAAAACAAGAATCAGAATTGATGATGTATGGATATACAGCACAAATTTAGTTAGCTACGGCACCACTACAGTAAATCTTGATGTTGATGAGGAAAAATATGTTGAAATTGCTCCTTGCAATTTTGGAGAAGGAATTTACGATATAATTGCTACAGTGTCAGCAGATGCGGATATTTCAAATAATTTCTTATTCTTCAAAGCAAGAGCACACAACCTGAGCGATTTAGGTGTATTGTCCATAAATTCTCCGCCCGCAATAATTCCAACTGGATGGCAAGCGGGAAATGTAACAGTCAAAAACTTTGGAAACATTCAAAAAACAAACATACCAGTAAATCTATCAATTTATATACCAGAGACAACAATAATAAATGAAACCTTTGAAGGTTTGACACCTCCCAACTTCAGCCCGGGATGGGCAATTGAAGACGGCGGAGATGTTGGCGGAGGCAGTGGCAATAGCGTTTATCTAAAATGGGCTTCCTATAATAACTCGCTTTATGCTCATTCCTCACCAACGATGGCGTATTTCTATTTTGGAACCTCACCAAATAAAGATGCAAATGATTGGCTATTCACAAATGCTACATATCTTGAAGCAGGAAAGGCATACTGGTTAAAATTCTGGTATAGGGTAAGTCAACCATATATGCCAGCAAAACTCGATGTATGGGTTGGCTCCTCTCAAAGCTCATCTGGAATGACAAAGAAAATATGGGATAATTCATATATTAATAACACTGTGCATAATGAAGAGAGCATTATATTCACCGTCCCAGCGGATGGCGCATACTACATCGGATTCCATGTGTATAGCTATGTGCAGCGTGCTGCAGCAATATATGTAGATGATATACAGCTTATATCCTTGATACCTGTGTATAGTGAAGAAAAGACAATAACATCTCTTGCTCCGGACGAAGAAACTTATCTGAATTTTGGACCAATTTATGCATATCCAGAAGGAGAATTCATATTGAATGTCAAAACAACTCTTGAAGATGAAAATGTAACTAATGACGGAAAACACATGGTTGTTAAAGTTTGGAATATAGACGATGCTGGAACAAAATCAATAAATTATCCACCATCAGGGCTGTTATTGCTACCACCTGACCAATCAATTAGAGTTAATGCAACAATTACAAACTATGGAAATGTTCCACAGCCAAATATTCCAGTAAATTGCTCGATATCCAAACTCACATACTCCCCGATTCTTGAGGAGGACTTCGAAAGCGGTTTGCCATCTGGCTGGATAATTGAAAATGGAGGAGCCACAGCATATTATCCAGGCACAAACATACCCGCAACATGGACAGACCAAAACCCAGGACACAGAGTTCCGGAAGGCGGTTGCAGGGGCAGATTTATGATTGTAGATAATGACTATGCTGGATGGATAATTATGGAGGAAGGGCTTGTTACAAAGGATATAAGTTGTGCTGGCCAGAGTAAGGTTATACTTGAATTTGACCATGCTTGGCTGGGAGGACTGGCTACTGAGAGAGGATTAGTGCAGGTATGCTGGTATGATAGCCATGAGATGGAGTGGGTAAACACTACTATCGCAACTTTCACAGGCCATGATATAGATATAGGTCATAAAACATATGATATCACTTCGCTTGCAGCTGGTAAGACAATAAGAATAAAATGGTATTATAACAGCTACAGAGATTATGGTTTCTGGTGGATGGTGGATAATGTAAGAATTGGTGGTGAGCCAGCATATGATCTAAAATTCTGGGACGAAAAAACAGTTAATGATTTGGACCCAGGAGAAGAGGCATTTGTTGAATTTGAACCATGGAACTGGTTCAGCAGTGGAGCGGGATGGTATGCAATAAATGTGACAACAATGCTTGATGGAGATGAATTTCCATCTAATGACACAAAAACAACAATAGTATTCCTACAGGGTGCTTATGATGTAGAGGTAAGGGCAATTGAAAGCCCATTGCCAGGAATATATACAACAGGAACATCCTTTGCCGTGAATGCTACAGTAAAGAATGTTGGAGCAGAAAATCTGACAGATATTAATGTAATTTGCACAATAAGAAATTCAGCTGGCGATATTGTATTTACAGAAGAAAAAATAGTTTCAACATTAGCTTCTGGACAGCAAACAATTGTTGGATTTTCATCCTGGACAGCAAATATCGAGGACACATACACTATAAATGTTACCGCATCAATATATGGAGATGCAAACCTTGATAACAACTATAAGGAAATATCAATTGTAGTAAATAATATTCCAGATGCAGCAGTTGTTTCAATAAATTATCCAACAGGAACACAATTTACTGGAAGCTATGCAGTTAATGCAACAGTTGCAAACTTTGGAAATGTTCCAATTGGTTCATTTAATGTAAATTGCACAATAAGAAATTCAGCTGGCGATATTGTATTTACAGATGAAGAAACAGTAAGTGGCCTAGCTGTTGGACAGAAGGCATATGTAATATTTGCTCCATGGACAGTAAGCATTGAAGACACATATAAGATAAATGTGACAACAATGCTTGTTGGAGATGAAGATAACAGTAACGATTATCAGGAAATAACAATTATAATAAACGATATAGATGATGTAGGGATGACATCAATTAATTATCCACCACCAATAGTTCCTGTTGGAGAGCATATAATAAATGCAACAGTAAAGAACTTTGGAAATATTCCGAAGGAAAACATCCCAGTAAATTGCTCCGTTTATCTTGTTTCCAGCCCAGTAACCATCTTACAGGAAGGATTTGAAGCCAACCTAGAACCGCCCGCCGGCTGGAACGAGGTGGATGTGGTATACACTGGTGGAGATTGGAGCACAAGCGGAGCAACCACAGCATGCAGCCCATATTACGGATATTACATGGCAAGATTTAATTCTGGAAGCAGCGCCGCTCCAGGATCAGCGACGAGATTGTATCCCGACAGAATTGATTTCACGAGTTATTCAAATGTTATTCTAGCTTTCTGGATGTACCATGACACAAATAATCCTGCCAAGAAAGACAGAATAGTTATCCAATATTCACTTGATAATACAACATGGAATAACATAACCTCAATTTATAGATACGATGGTTCAAGTGGTTGGAAGCTTCATACCATAGATTTATCTCCTTATGTAGCGGGTAAAAATGCATGGGTAGCATTTATGGGAGTAGCACAGCAGGGAGGACATATCTACATAGATGAGGTATCCATTATTAGCGGAACACTCATTCCTGTTTTCAGTGAAGAAAAAATAGTATCATATTTAGATGCTGATGAAGAAAGCTACTTGACATTTACTCCAATAGATGCTTCTGTTGAAGGAATAACATTCCTGCTTAGTGTTAAAACCAAACTTGCTGGAGATGAAAATACAGGAAATGATGAAATACTCATGCTAGGAAAAGTATGGAACTTTGAGGATGTAGGTGTGGTGTCAATAAATTATCCAGCACAATTGATTGGGCCAGGATTGCATTCAGTAAATGCAACAGTTGCAAACTATGGAAATGTCCCAGTAGCAAATATTAAAGTTAATTGCTCAATAACACAAATATACGGTGATATCAAAATAATGGAAGGATTTGAAACGAGCTGGCCACCAGCAGGATGGAAGAGTGTTATAGTCAGTGGATCTGCTCCGTGGTCAAGATCTGGCATTTCTCACACTGGAAGCTATGCAGCATATTCACCATATCAGGCAGGTGAAAGATATCTTGCAACAGATGTAATTTCTCTTGGAAGTGGAGACTATACGCTTGAATTTTGGTTATACAGGACTCTTAACTCAATTACCGGAGAATATTTAAATATAAGCGTTGGACCGAGCCAAAATGGACCATGGACAACAGTGTTGAGCTTGGATTATAATGCAATAAATAACATAAGTGGATATAAGAAATTCACAGTAAACTTGTCATCATACGCTAATCAGGATATATCGATAAGATTCAACCATCTAACGAAAGGAGGAGCATCAATATGGCTGGACGATATAGTTGTGTATCGTGAGGGAGCTGGATTAGTTTTCGAAAATGAAAAAGAAATAACATATATGCAAGTGGGAGAACAGAAACATGTATTGTTTGATGCATTTAACTTCGAAGCAGGTCAATACTTGGTAAAAGTAAAAACAATATTAAGCGAGGATGAAAACATTTACAACGATGCGAAGGAAAAAGAATTTTTAGTTTTCACAATTATAGATGCTGGAGTTGTTGCAATAAATTATCCAACAGCTGGCGTATATATGCCAGGAAACTATTCTGTTGTAGCAACAGTAAAGAACTATGGAACAGTAACAGAGACATTTGATGTGAAATGCGATGTATATAAAGTCAGAAATGTAACCGCTTTATATGAAGATGTTGAAGGCGGATGGGATGGATGGGCTGTTTATGAACCGAGTGGAATAAATCTATGGCACATAAGCACAAGAAGATATGTAAGTGGAAGTCATTCATTTTATTGCGGGGACGAGCTAACAGGAAGCTACTATCCAAACATAGCTAACTTTTTAATATCCCCGGGAATAAATGTAGCTGGTGCAGTAAAAGTTACCCTAAGTTTGAAAGCATGGATTGATGTAGAAGATAGGTATGACTATTTCTATATCACGGTGAGCCCAGATGGTACCAATTTCTACATTGTCCAGGTAATTTCAACTTCTTCACGCGAATGGAGGAGTTTATCCTATGACATCACTAACTATGCATCAAGTGGAACAATATGGCTTGGCTTTATCCTCCAGAGCGATTCAGCTGTGCAATATGAGGGAGTATATCTTGACGATATTGTAGTAACAAAACAGTTAAGGGATAAGGTCTATACAGAAACAGTTACAGTGTATAATTTGCTTAGCGGGGCTGAAAAGCAAGTAACATTCCCACCATTTACAGCAGAGGAGAACAGCGTTTATGTAATAAATGTAAGAACACTGCTTGCTGGGGATATAAATCCAGGAAACGATACCAAAGAGGTAACAATTAGCACAGTTAATCTTCCACCAGTTACAACATGCAGTTGTGTTGGTTCAATGGGAGAAAATGGATGGTATGTTGGACCAGTTACAATCTATTTATCTGCAACAGACCCACAAGAAGTAAGGGCAACATACTATCGCATAAATGGAGGAGCATGGCAAACATACACTGGCCCAGTAAGTGTTTCAACTGAAGGATTGTATAAAGTTGAATACTACTCAGTAGATACCTTTGGAAGCACTGAAGAAATTAAATCATGCAGCTTTGGAATAGCTACTTCAATGCCAATAACAGAATGCATAATATCTGGCTTGCTTGGAGATAATGGATGGTATAAGAGCGATGTGCAGATTACACTTAAAGCAAATGCATACATATGTGGAGTAAAAGCAACATACTATCGCATAGATGGAGGAGCATGGCAGGAATATACTGGAACATTTACATATAGCGGAGAAGGAAATCATATTATAGAATACTACTCAATAAGCAACGCTGGAATAGTTGAAACACCAAAATCAACATCATTCAAGATAGATAAGACAAGCCCAACAGCAAAAGTTATATATCCAAATGGTGGCGAGGTTTTAGGAGGAATAATAACAATAAGATGGACAGCAAGCGATAACATTGGCATTGCAGGAATTGATTTGCTGTATAGCAGTGATGCTGGATTAACATGGAATGTTATAGCAAGCAATGTTGCAAACACTGGCTCATATAACTGGAATGTTGCTAGCTTGCCATACGGAAGCAACTACATGGTTAAAGTAGTTGCAAAAGATAACGCAGGAAATGTTGCAGTCGATACTTCAGATGGAACATTTACAATAAGCATGCCAAGTCCACCAACAGTAAGCATAATTAAACCAAGAAATGCCTTGTATATCTTTGATAGAGAAATAATTCCACTGCCAATACCAGTAATAATTGGAGGAATAACAGTTGAAGCAACAGCAAGCTCAAGCATAGGCATTGCAAAAGTAGAATTCTATATAGATGGAGCACTTAAATTCACAGATACAACCGAGCCATACTCGTGGCTCTGGGATGAAAGGGCAATAGGAACACATGAAATAAAAGTAATTGCCTACGATACCACTGGACAGAAAGCAGAAGACAGAATAAGCGTATTCATAATAAACTTCTAACCCTCTTCCCTTTTTTAATTTTTACAAAAACAATAAAATACAAATTTTTATTTACAAAACATGATTAAAGAATATCTTAAGCTATCACGCTCGTTTAATGTTGGGCTTACAGCTCTTGCGCCTGTGCTGGGGGCGTTTTGCAATGGTGAGAGCAGTGCTCTTTATCTTTTCCTCTTCTTTCTCGTTGGATTTTTTGGGCATTGCTATGGGTTTGCACTGAATGATATAATTGATTATAAAGTTGATTCTCTTTCTCATGAACTAAAGGAAAGGCCTCTTGTAAGCGGGGAAATAAAAATGAGAAGTGCTTGGATTTTCACATTTTTGATGCTTTTTATATCTTTGTCAATAGGATTTTTAATTTCATATCTCTATTCAAATTTTATTTCAATTTCAATTCTTGTTTTGTCCGCAATATCAATAACAATTTATGATTTAATAAGCAAAAAGTTTCCAGCAATGGACATTTTTGTTGCATTGGGCATATTTTTGCTAATTTTTTATGGAGCATACACAGTAAGCAATGATATAAAGGAAATTACCTGGATTGTTGCAATTCTTGGCACATTGCAAGTTCTTTTCATGCAATTCATAGCTGGCGGGCTGAAGGATGCGGAGCATGATTATAAAGCAAAAGCAAATACTCTTGCAATAAAACTTGGAGTAAGAGTAGAGAAAAAAATTTTCATTCCATTTTCATTTAAATTCCTTGCCTACTTACTTCAAATTATTTATCTTTTCTTCATTTTTTATCCTTTTTACAAAATATTTGAAGATGCTTTAATTCAGCTTATCATTCTTTCAATTTTGAGCATTTTAATGCTTTATATAAGCTATAAATTGCTCTCAATTAAGAAATTTGTTAGAGATGAAGTTAGAAAATATATTGGAGCACACTATTACATAAATTTTTCTCTTGTTCCAATAATGCTAACTGCAATAAATCCATTCATTTTCCTCCTTGCATTTGTTCCACCTCTTGCGTTTATAATTTCAAATATTGCAATTCATGGAAGCATGCTGCCAAAGACGATGTGATATGATGGTAAGGGTAATAAGAAATAAGAGAGAAGCAATTAAGGAAATGGAAAGAATAGGAGTAGAGAAAGAAGGAATAAAAATAATGTTGCCGAAATTTTTTCATCTTACTATAAAATTAAAGGATGTTGATGCAAGGGATGCAATAATTATAAAGCAGGAAATGCTTGCATTAGGAGGGGATGCTGCAATTTCAAAAAAATCGCTTCAAAGCTTGGAAAAGACGGATGTTTTGATTACAGGAAATGAAAAGCAGATTGCCTTGCTGTTAAAAAAATTGAAAAATCAGTATAGCAGATTAAAAAATGTATCAGAAGAGTTAGAGGAAATAATAAAGGAAAGAAAAATAAGCATAAAGATAGGCAAAAAAAATTTTCAATTAGGAAAGAGAACATACATAGTTGGCATACTTAATGTTACGCCCGACTCCTTTTACAACGGAGGAAAATATCTGGATTATGAAAAGGCAATAGAAAGGGCAAGGCAAATGGAAAAGGAGGGAGCAGATATAATAGATGTTGGCGGCGCCTCAACCCGCCCATTTGCTCAAGAAGTCGATGCAAAAGAGGAAATGAGGAGGGTTTTGCCAGTTATAGAAGGGATAAGGGGTGAGATAAATTTGCCGATTTCTGTCGATACTTATAAGCCAGAAGTTGCAGAGAGAGCTGTTGAAAAAGGGGCTGATATGATAAATGACATCTTTGCTCTAAGGAAAAAGGGAATGGCTGAAGTTATAAGTGAGCATGACTTGCCAGTTTGCATAATGCATATGAAGGGAGAGCCAAAAAATATGCAGATAGCTCCATATTATGAGGATGTTGTTGAGGAAATTTTATATTTTTTGAAAGAAAGGATAGATTTTGCGGTTAAAAAAGGAATAGAAAAAATAATAGTTGATCCAGGAATTGGATTTGGGAAAAGAACAGGAGGAATAGAAGACAATTGCGAAATAATAGCCCGCCTTTATGAGCTGAAAAGTTTAAAAAGGCCAATACTAATAGGCATTTCAAGAAAAACATTCATAGGGAATATAACTAAAACAAGCGTTGAAGAAAGGTTGCACGGAAGCCTGGGGGCTGAGGCAATAGCAATTGCAAATGGAGCAGATTTTATAAGATGCCATGATGTAATTGAAACTAAAAGAATGGCAATGGTTGTTGATAAAATAGTCAGACAATAAAATTTTATATATTCTTAATTGTTTTCCCTTAGGAAGATATAAAATGAAAATAAAATATATTGCATCTGGTCTTCTTTTGTTTTGTTTAGTAATATTAATACCATCCACGATAAAAGCAACTCCCCAATGCTCCAATTCACATAAATGGGGATGAGGATTTTGCAAACAAAGCAGGCAGTGAAAGATGGCGGGGCAATGGCACAGCAACTAATCCTTACATAATCCAAAATTATGAAATAGATGGTGAGGGCAAAGCTTATTGCATATGGATAGAAAATACAAGTGTTTATTTTGTGATAAGAAACTGCGCATTTTATAACGCAATATCATCTTGGCCAGCCCCGTGCGGCGTGGGAATATGTCTGAAAAACGTTACTAATGGAAGATTGGAAAACAACAAATGCTATGGCAATATTTACGGCATACGCCTTGTTGCTTACTCAAGCAATAACACCATTACAAACAACGACTGCTATGAGAACAATAAAGGCATACGCTTGGACGACTCAAGCAACAACAATGTAGCAAGTAACAATTGCTATAACAATTCCGAGGGAATATATCTAGATGATTCGAGCAACAACATCGTAGCAAATAACAAATGCTACGGTAATCTTGATGGCATATCTTTATATTCCTCTAGCGAAAAAAATATTATAGCAAACAATACCTGTTACGAGAATTTTTTTGCTGGCATTCACCTTTATCACTATTTAAAGCCCGGCTACCCAAGTAACAATAGCATAGAAAACAACAAATGCTATAAAAATCGTGAAGGAATATACCTCTCTTCATCGCACAACAACAGCATCACAAACTGCAGTGTTTATGACAACAGTTACGGTTTTCGTATTTCTTCTTCAAATATTCAAATTCACTATTGCAGTATCTATGGAAATAAAGAATACGGAATTTCTAATGAAAACTTGGAAGGAGAATATGAAGTAAATGCAACATACTGCTGGTGGGGGCATGGAAGCGGGCCATTTCATGAAACAAATCCCGGCGGCCAAGGAGATAATGTAAGTGATAAAGTTTTATTTATTCCCTGGCTTGAAAAGACAAGTGAAGGAGGCAATACTTCTCCTGAGAAGAAAGGAATTCCTGGCTTTGAACTATTTGCAATTGTTGGAGCAGTAGCATCCATATTGAATAGGAGGAAAAAATGAGGTGGATTCTTCTTCTAATTTCTCTTGCTATTTCTATTGGACCAATAGGAGCGGGCTTATTTATTTATCGAGATAACCTATCAGCTTTTATATTGCCAGAAAATATGGAATCAATAACGGAAGTCATGGGTAAGAGTCCTGAGATAGATTATATAAATTCAACAATTATTGATTCAACCCTGATATTGAAATTTAAAATTAAGAACCCCTACAATATGGATTTAACCCTGGAAGCTATTTATGCAGAAATTTTCTGCTCCTCTCATTCTTTCTATTTTGGCTCTATAAATTGGGACAGCTCATTTACAATTCGAGCAAATTCCTCCTCATATATTGATCTAGCTTTAAATTTTACTTCAGAAGGAAAGGAACATGTCTCTACAATGCATAAAGAAGATTTATATGTAGATATCAAAAACCTATCAATTGAGCTTCAAGGAATAAAAATATATAAGGAAGAAATAAGGAATGTGGGACCAATTTATATGGAGGGAATATGAAAATAAATTGGCCTGGATTGGTGGGAAGCATTGCAACATTTGCTTTAATTATATTTTCCTTCTTTTATCCATGGTGGGAACTTAAAATTGGCAACATAGGGCAAGCTGATATTTCTCCTATAAATTTAAAAATAGATTTATTTGGCTTGCAATTTAGAATACCAGCGATATATTTCATCAATTTGGCATGTCTTCTTTCTTTAATTGCATCAGCTATTGCCATGCTGATTTATTCCCTTCTTCCAGATAAAAATTATTCCAAAGATTTGCTGAAATTTGCTTATAAGAAACCATTAATTGTTTTGATAATTTTCTCTCTCTTCCTGCTTATTATTTTATATCCTATTAGATTGATGTTTTCCATCTATATTCCTATTAATGGTTCAACAAATGTTACTCTCCCAGCTGGAGATGCGGAGATAGAAGCCATTATTAAAACAGGATTTACTTTCCTTTTCTGGCTTGCAATAATATCTGCTTTGCTGTGTATTATTGCAAAATTTTATCACAGAAAATTTAAAGAGTAGCCACTCAGATCGCCCATCATTCTTCATATTTCAGAATTGCGTTTATCATCATTGTGGCAATATTAAATAAGCAAGAAAATTAAAACTTTTTGAAAAAAGTTAAAATTAATTTTTAATAAATTTTAAAAATGCTGAAAAAATATTGGCGTGAAAAAGATAGTAAGCATTGCTTTAATCATCCTTACTTTAATTCCTCCATCTCTTCCCAAAAATTTATCTTTTGAAATTATTTATCCAAAAAATTCTTTTCCAGCAATAGTTGAAAAAGGTTCATCTTTTGAAATAATCATAGAAAATGTTCATTTCAGCAAAATAGAGGCAAAAATTGAAACTGCATATGAGCCAATTGAAGATGAAATTCATCTTGAAATCGAAAATATATCAAAAGGAGAAAAAATATGCATAAAAGCAAAAATTCCAGAAATAGCTCATCCAGAACTTTATAACCTTACTGTTATAGTGGATGGCATCTCAAGGAAGGAGACAAGGGCGATAAAGGTTGTTGAAAATATATCAGGAAATTTTAAATTTGCCCATATAAGTGATTTGCATGTTGGGGATCCAAGAGGAGCAATGATAAATTTAAAGGAAAAAATTGGTTCAAGGGCAATAAAAAAATGCATAGAGGAAATAAATCTAATTCAGCCAGATTTTGTTATAATTACTGGAGACCTTGTCTTTGGAGCAAGATATGAAGAAGAATATGAAAAATTGTATGAAATTTTGCAGGAATTTGATGTTCCTACCTATATTTGCCCAGGAAATCATGATGGATATGTAAATAAGCAGGATGGATTTGAATTATGGAGCAGATATTTTGGATATAAAAATTATTCATTCACCTATGGAAATGCACATTTTATAGTGGTAAATTCATATGACTGGGATAAAAAAGATAGGATTGCCTTTTCATTTATCCCTTTAAACTGGGGTGGCTGGATAGATGATGAGCAAATTGAATGGATTGAAGAAGAAATGAAAAAAGGAAATTATTCACTAAAATTTATTTGCCTTCATCACAATCCTTTATGGGATACAGAAAATAATTCTCTTCTTGGCAAGGGATATTATGGAAGGGAAAAAATCCTTGATTTAATAAGAAATTATCGCATTGATTTTGTTCTTGCTGGGCATATACATGCTGACGACGTAACCTTTTTTGAAAACACAACATTTATTACAACAACTACTCCTTCAAGTTCTTGCAAGGATTACTGGGGATATAGAATTATCGAATTTCGGAACTGGAGCATTTTTTCATTCAACTATAAAGAGCCAAAATATTCAATTCCTTCATATATGCTGAATTATACCTATGAAGGGGATAAAAAAATTATAGTTGAAAACAATCTTGAAATAAATTTAACAGTTCATCTTAAATTTTTTGTTAAAAAAGGAAATTATAAGGTTATAAATGGTTCAGTTGAGCTAATAAGGGAAAAAGATGGATTCATGGAAATATATGTAAGGAGCGATGTTGAGGGAAAAAGCATTAATGAAATTTATTTAATCTGACTCAATTCTTGGGGCGAGCAGATAAACTATTTTTATTACTCCTCCAGACACCTCAAAACTCAGTTTAACTGGATAATTATTTCCAAGATTTATTTTTATTTCAGGACTTGCCTCTTTTGCAATTTTAATCATATCTCCAAGATAGTCTATCGGAAACATGCTTTTTACTTTTTCCTCGCATTTTATACTTACAAGCTCCTCCTTTGGAATTTTTAATTCTACACTGTCGTTATCTCCTTCCGCCTTCATTTCAAAATAATCTTTTCCTCCTTCAAGAATTATGTGGTCAGAAATTCCCTCAGCCGCTTTTATTATCCTATGCATTTGTTCTGTTGGAACAACAATTTCTGCTTGCAGCTCTAAAGAAGGAACTTTTGTATCAGGCATTTCTGAAGCATCGAGCAATCCAATCCTTTTTGTTATATTGCTAAAGCCTACAATCAGGCGCCCTTCTTTTTCATATTTTATTTCCACCATGTCATTGCTTCCCGCTATTTTTAAAATTCCAGAGAGTTTCTCTAAGTCAAAGGCTATTTCCTCCTCACCCTCCAATTTGTATTCATCGAAAGCATCCTTTTCTATCTTAAAGTCAATCATTCCGACATGTGCTGGGTCAACCATCCTTCCATATATTCCATCTTCCTTTATTTTTATCTTTGCTTCATCAACTAGTATCCCTATTGCATCAGTTATTAGTTTCATAAAATCCGCTTTTATTTTTCCTTGGAACATTGTTTAAATAATACTTTTCTATTTAAAAACATAGCGATGGTGATAAAATGCTGATTGATATAATAAAAAATAGGAGAAGTGTAAGGGAATATGAAGAAAAAGATGTCCCAGATGAACTAATTCTCGAAATAATAGAGCACGCCCGCCTTGCCCCCTCCGCAAAAAATCTTCAGGAATGGAAATTCATCATCGTAAAAGATAAGACTAGGAGGCAAAAGCTATGCGAGGCGGCAAAAAATCAGAAATTTGTGGCGGAGGCGCCTGTTGTGATAGCAGGCATCGCAACCTATACTGACTATGTGATGAGCAATGGGGTTACTGCCTGCCATGTTGACCTTGCTATCGCGATGGAGCATATTGCTCTTGCTGCTGCTGAAAGGGGCTTGGGAACTTGCTGGATAGGAGCATTTTATCAGGAAAAGGCAAAGGAAGTGCTTAAAGTTCCAGATAATTGTAAGATAATTGCGTTGATGACACTTGGCTATCCTAAGGATAGGCCTGTTGAAAAGAGAAGAAAGAGTATGGATGAAATAGTTTGCTGGGAAGAATTTAAATGAAAATCTGGCAGAAAATTTTGTTGATTTCTTTTTCAATATTTTTAATCTGCATATTTTTGATGTGGTGGATGAACTACGAGCCATTGAAAATAAAAATAAAGAATGAAAGGAATGAAACATTGAGCATAGAAATTAATCTTTTAACTTTGGATAACAAAGAGATTTTTAATCAGAGCCTTTCCTTGAAGGAAAATGAAAGCATGGTAATTGAGAATGTTACAAATATGGCAAGCAACTACTATATTGAAATAATAGCTGGAAATGAAAGCAAAAAGAAAAAAATAACATATGGAAAATATCATGAAGAAATAGAAATTTTTATAGGAGAGGAAATAGAAATTTTATGATTTACATTTCTTCCAGAGCTTCTATTCCAAGGAGATTTAAGCAATTTTTTAAAACCTGCCTTGTTGCATTTACAAGAGCAATTCTTTCCTTCTCTTTTTCATCTCCAATAACCCTGCAATCTCTATAAAATAAATTAAAACGCGCCGCCAGCTTATAGGCGTATTCCGCCATAGTTGATGGGTTTCTGTTTTCTATGCTTTCCTTAACAATTTCTGGAAAATATGCAATTGTTTTTATCAATTCTATTTCGCTTTCATGCTCATACCTTGGCTTAATCTTTTCGTATTTAACCTTTTTCAATATTGAACAGCATCTTGCATGTGCATATTGAATAAAAGGAGCACTTTCTCCTTCAAAATTCAGGGCATCTTCCCATTTGAAAACTATTGCTTTGTCTGGCTTAACCTTTATTATATTATATCTTATTGCTCCAATTGCAACATTTCTTGCTATATATTCAATTTTATCATCTTTCCTCCTCTTTTTTACTTCCTCTCTTGCTCTTTCAATCGCTTCTTCAATTAAATCATCCAAATAAATTACTCTTCCTTTTCTCGTTGACATTTTTCCTTCTGGCAAGCTAACAAATGCATAGAATATGTTTTCAGGAATTTTTTTGTTCAAAATTTTTAAAATTATTTCAACACATTTTGCCTCGAGCTTATGATCCTCGCCCAGAATATTTATCATTATATCTGCTCTGCTTCCTTTCCATATATGATACGCAATATCTCTAAGGGCATAGAGAGAAGTTCTATCGCTTCTTGTCAAAAAGAATTTATTATTCTTTCCATGTATTCCGAAAGGCTCTAAATCAAGATATAAGGCATTTTCCTCCTCCCTTATATATTCCGTAGAAGAAATTTCATCAATTAATTTTTCAACGCTTCCATCTATAACAAATCTTGATTCTTCAACAAATTCATCAATGCTAATATTTATATTTTTTAGTGATTCTTTTATTCCATCGAGAACTTTTTCATATACTTCCCCTATTTCCTTCAAAATTTTTTCATCCCCTCTTTCGCATTTCCTTACTATTTCATTTATTTCATTTTTAACTTTTTCATTCTTTTCCATCATTTCATAAGCCCTTTTATAATATTCAACAAAAAAATGGTCCAATTTTTTATTCTCCTCCTTAATTTTCAAATTTTTTACCCCCCAGAAAAGAATTGCAACCTGCTTTCCCATATCATCAACATAGTATTGAGTTATAACATCATATCCTCCAAACTTGAGCAATCTTGCAATAGTATCTCCAATTATCGGATTTCTTGCCCTTCCAACATGCAACGGCCCATTTGGGTTTGCTGAAGTATGCTCTACAATAATCTTTATACCTTTTTTTTCAAATCCACCAAAATTATTTCCCATTTCATCTATTAAATTTAGAGTTTCCTCTGCAACCCTCTTTTCATCTATATAAAAATTTATGTATCCGTTTATTGCTTCCGCCCTTTTAATCAACCCCCCTTCCATTTTTCTGCTTATCTCCTCTGCTACTTCAACTGGATTTTTTTTAATAATTTTTGCAAGAGAAAAGCATGCAAATGATGCATCTCCTACTTTCTGCTTCTCAATTTTTATTTCATGTTCAATTCCATAATTTTTTTTAATTGTATCCGCAAGCCTTTTTTTAACTTCCTCATAAAATTTTTCATATGTATATTTCATCTTACTTCTTTAACCATTTTTTTCAAAAACTCATCCCTTTTACTGTAAAGTCTTTTATGCTTCCTCCTCCTGTTTTTAACACTTGAAAAAAGTAAAGGAGCAACTATTGTTGCATCTCCATAAACAGTAACATATGTCTCTGATTTTGCATTTATCTTTTTCCAGGAAATTGCTTCTTGAGGGGTAGCCCCAGATAACCCGCCGTATGGCGGCACATCACTTGTTATCTGGATGAAGTAGTTATGTCCCCTTTCCTTCTTTTTAAATATCTGGCTAATCATTGGCTGGGTCTGCATGAAGAAATTTTTTGGTGCCCCCCCGCCAAGAATTACCGCCCCACTTTTTTTGCTGTTGTATATTATTGCTGTTGTTTCAAGGACATCCCTTTCGGCATCTGTATGAATTTTTTTATTTTTTGCCCTAAGATAAGCTAAATTCATTCCAATTGAAGAATCTCCAGGAGAAGGACAATATATTGGCACATCATATTTTGCACATGTTGCAAGAAGCGAAAAATCTGGCTTTTTGGAGTTTTCTAGCAATTTTTTTCCTAAATAGTTGTGTATTTCTGCTGTTGAAAAATTTCCTTCAATATCAAAATTTTCCTGTATATATCTATCTGTCTCAAAAAGGGTTTCAAGGGGAATAAATATATCATATATCCTTACAATTCCGTTTTTAGCGAGTTCGCGGTCATCCACATTAAAGCTTCCCTTATAAACTGGCAAATCAAGAGCAAAATGCATGTCATGATATAAATTTGCACCAGTTGAAATTATAAAATCAACAAGCCCTCGCCTCACCATTTCAATTATCGCCCCTCCAAGCCCCGCAGGAATAATTGCCCCAGCAAGGGTAAAGCATATTGTTGCATCCTCATCAATCATCTTTTTATATATCTCGCAGGCCTCAGCAAGGCGGGCGGAATTAAATGCATATCCATATGGTGAAAAAATAGGATTTATTTTCTTCATTTTTAGTCAACTATAAAAACAGCAGCAGCAACAACGCTCGTCCATAGGCCATGGATATCTCCTCTTGCAGTTTGTGTTATATTGCTTGCTTTAACAAATTTTCCGCTCATTCTGAAAACCTGCTTCTTTTCATCCCATGCTTTATTTGGGTCAAATTCTATTCCAAGAGTTGTTGCAAGCATTGTGGCTGCCAAATCTTCTGATTTTTCTCCCGCTATTTTTGCACATTCTCCAAAACTATGATATTCTGATAGATAGCCATATAAGTTTCTATCTTTAGGAATTGCAATTCCAACAGATGCAGCAATCAGGCGATTTGGTTCATTTGTTGAGTTTCTTGCAATAACGACATATGTTATCTGTCCAGGAGAAAGCAATTTTTTTCCTCTTTCAGCAGATATAATCTTGCAATGGGGGGGAACTATACTTGACACACTCACAAGGTTGCAGTGCTGGATACCAGCATTTCTTAATGCTAACTCAAAAGATTGAAGTTGATCCTTATGCTTCCCTACTCCCTTAGTAAGAAACAATTTTGTAGGAATCACAAAAGTAATTAAATTCGAATATTAAAGTTTAATGCTTTGCAAAAAATAGTTTTTCAAAAATTCATCCCATTGAGTAAATTTTGAAAAAGAAAGGTCTTCATAGTTGGATGGCAATTTTTTTAAAAGTATTGGCTTATTATAAAGAAATTCTTCCTCTGGGAAATATATACTCAATCCATTATCGAGCCCAGAAATTGTTTTTTTACAGAGAATAGCATCATTTATGCTTTTCATAATATCCTCGCAAATATTTTTTATTTCATCATTTTTAGAATAATTTTTTAGATTTTCAAGAAAATTGTATAAATCTATGTTGCAATCATATGCATATATTTCAATTGATAGCATATCATATATTGGATAGAAAATATGGTATTTTGGACTCCATTTACCGTATTCGTTTGAATTAATTCTTGCATATTTTACTGCCTCCATATCATTTATTATTGTTTTTGATAATTCATCCAATCCCTTTACAATTTTTTCTAACTTACTTAAATTTATTGCTGAAAGAGTTGTGTTTATTGTTACTATATTCAACTTTTTAAACGGCAGGATATCGAAAAATTTTGCTATAAAATTATTGCATGGATGATAAACCTTTGACTCAAAAAATTTTACAGTTTCTACAGCAAATTTTTCAGCATCCTCACGGAGAGTAGATATTACTTTCACATCTGGCCATATATCCAAAAATGGATTATCAGTTTCCATTGCCACAAAATAGTTTGCATAAGGAGAAATTTCATATGCTACCTCTATCATTCCTTGTAAGCATGCTACAAAACTAACTAACTCGATTTTCCTTTTTCCATCCTCAGTTATATTCTTCAAAACATTTCCCATTGAGGGAGTAGTTATAAGATTAAAATTTCTGTATCCATACCTATAATCAGGGCATATGCCTTGCCATCCAGGTCCAACAGAAATTATCAGGAGCGCATACCGTTTTGCTGGATAATTTTCAATTGAAAATCTGCAGAATTTTTCAAGCGTCTCACTTTTTCCAGTATCCGATTCTCTTTCCCATGGAAGCTCTATTAAATTGTCCTTTTCAATTTTATACAGAAATGTATCATTATCAGCGAATCCATCAACGAGCGCGACTATGTTAATCCTATCATTTTCTACCCTGCTAAGATTCTGTAGATATAATTTTGCATTATTACACATTTTGTTCTCTGTAGCAATATAAAACATCAGTGTCCATTCCTTGCCAGATTTGCCAGCATTTAATGGAATAACAGAAAGAATTATTATTATCGCAAATAGAGAAGAAAGCTTCATTTTATCCTCCCAAAATTCTTTTATATTCTTCCTCCATTTCCTTCCTTAATTTTTCCCCCATGATGTTTCCAGTAAATGCATCCGCTCTTGCAGCAATTGAAATTTTTGAAGCCAAAAATCTCGCTATCTTTCCTCTTTTATTTCTAGGAGCTCTATTTATCATTTCATGCTGGAAAATTATACCATGTTTCGGCGGCGGTGTGCTGTCTTTCAGGTGCCTGAAAAGAGCTCTTTCTGCTCCGAGAAGCTGTACTGTGCTTGCGGGCATTTTCGCGAGATTGTCTATGCTTCCTGCTTTTGAAACGAGCTTTGATGCTATTGAATGGCCGACAAGTGCTGTTAGATTTGGTGCAATTTCCTCCATCGCCATTTTTATGTAATTCTCCAAATCATCTCTTGCACTATTCAAAGATTTTATTACTTTCGCTATATTTTTGAGGTTTTTTTCCTCTTCCTTATCTATTTCTTCCCCGCCTATTTCCAAATCAAAAATTCTATCTATATCTTCATCAAATGAAAAATATTCATACCAGCTCCTCACTCTTTCAAGCAATATGTTTATAACCTTATTTATATCCTCTATTGCATTAACTGCCTCAACTATTCTTTTTTCCCTTTTCTTTTGCTCTTCTTCAATTTTTTTAATTGAAAGCTTTATGCATGCTTCTCTTAGCAAATTTTTTCCATAGCCAAATTCTTCAGCATTTATTTTAATTTCTCTGAATTTTCCATCTTTTCCAATTCCGAGCAATCTTTTTTCCCCAACAACTGGCTTATGTTCGGAAAATTTTATTTCTTCTTCGAGCAATTCATTTTTTGAAATTTTATATAGCCTTTTTGCTATTTCATCAGCATCCTTTGGAAAAAGAATTTTATCCTTAATCCTTTTTTCATCATAAAGAAATACTCCGAACCATTTTGTTGCCATGTATAGCATGAATATAAATCGGAAGTTATTCTAAAATTTTTGCTGTGTTGCACAACTAGTGGAAGCCATACTTCCACTAAATTTTGAAAAAAAACTGGGCTTTTTTACAAATTGATGAGCATGGCATAGAACACAAATTTCAATCCTGAGAAAAATGTTTCTTTAGCCTTTTGCTTTTGTGGAAGCATTTTCTCTTGTTTTGATGATTGGCTCTATTCCCTGCTTTTTTAGATAACTAAAATTCTTTCTGCTATCATAGGATTCATTTCCGTCATCCTCTCTATTTTTTATTGCCAATGGTTCTC